>JAUQYZ010000253.1 GCA_030587475.1 Candidatus Sigynarchaeum calidifontis | reverse complement strand
TTCTCCCTTCATGAAAATGAACCTCCTCCAGAGGTCTGATACAATCATCCTCGATCGGCTATTTAAAGTCATCGCATGCTCGAATGGGAAAAAAAAGGAGGGTGCACGGGAATTGGCCGTGCCGGCGACCATGAGGGGCAAGCGATCAGCGGGCGCGGGAGGAAGAAGACATCGGATAGGAGGCCTTGGTTCGCTCGTCGCTCGGCAAATGCACGGATCGCAGCTATTTAAAGGACGACATACCACCGTGCGTGGACGGGATAACCCGGTTTCCGCCCGCCGGGTGGGCGAATATAAAATTCTACTACATTATCGTTTAGAGATGGATTTAAGATGATTCCAAGGACAACCCTTGAAAAGTTTGATTTACCCCGCATGCTTTGCGGCACGAATCAATTCGTCGGTATTAGCCATGTTTATGGTGGATTTTATCGTGTTCGAGATCCGGGGCTCATCCATCGCTCTCCATTGAGTACATTTTATTATATACACAAGTTCAAGGATATCAAGAAAATTATCGAGATAATGTTGTTCCTCGCCCAGGAACACGGCGTCAACGCGTGCATCTCCTCCCCGCGGGACAGCATCTACGAGGCCATCCAGGCCGTTCGCAAGGAAACGGGCAAGCCGTACCATTGGATATGCACCCCGAGCACGCGGCTCACGGCCAAAAACCTCCCACCAGACATCTGGAAACAGGTCCAGTGGTGTGCCGATCACGAGGTGTCGGTCTGCGCGCCGCACCGTGACTACACGGACAAGGCCCTGGACAAGATCACCCTCACGATCAAGGGGTATCCGGAGATCGCCGCCCGCATCCGTGATTTGAAGATGGTTCCAGGCTTGTCGACGCACCAGGTCGAGACGATCAAGGCCGTCGAGGAAAAAAACTACGACGCGCCGGTCATCGTCCAGCCGCTCAACAAGATCGGCTTCGAGTCCGACACGCATCCCGATATCCTCGCCCGCCGGATCAAGGAGACGAGGCTACAGATCATCAACATCAAGCCCATGGCCGCGGGCCGCATCAGGCCGCGAGAGGGGATCGAGTGGTGCCTGCAGCGGATCAAGCCCGTCGATTTCCTCGCGGTCGGCTTCGGGGACATGAAGTTCGCCCGGGAGGACGCGCGCATCGTCGAGGATCTGATGGACGCCGGGAAATGACCGATCTCTTCCCTTGCCGGCCTTCCCGTGCCCTTTTTATACGTTCGTCGGATGGAAGAACATCCTACGGGAACCATAAGCGAGTAGTCGACGATCATGCCGGAAGAGATCGCCTTTCTCGATCTGGAAAAGGGACGGGGCGCGCGTTCAAGGGCATCCGAACCGCGGCAGAGATGGTACATGGACATAGAAACGGTCATCGGCGCGTGCCAGAGCATCGCAAGCGAGATCCAGAAGAGGGGGATGGCAATCGACTTGCTGTACCCGGCCTCCCGGGACGCCTTCATCCCCGTGCGGCTCCTCGCCATGTACTTGTGCGGCCCGCGCGTCTCGTCGCGCATACCGGAACACGCGGGGACGGGCAGCTGCATTATCGTCGACGATGCCTCTTACACGGGGAAGACGTTGCAAGCGATCGCGCAGCGTTTCAAGGAACGCGGGCTCGCATTCGGCACCGCGTGCGTCGTGATGGGCGAAGACACCGAGTTCGAGCCGGATTTTCACGCCATCGCGTGCTCGAGCGGGTCACGCATCGTGTTCCCGTGGCATAGGGACTTCGTGAACGTAGCATAATGGATTGGGCATCATGTTGGGATTTTCACGACAAACTTCTTTACCGTTCCCTTCTTCACCGCGCACGATGGGTGCACCGCCGCGGGATCGACGCACGGCAAGTGCCAGTCCCCGGGCCAGAGGATGGCGAACATGCCCGCCTCGAGCAGCAGGCCAGTCGAGTTCGCAGCGGGATCCTTCATCTCGCAGAACTCGACATCTTTCTCGTCAGAATATGGGTCCGTGATGACGATATCCTTCGACTTGGTCCACAAGATCGTCTCGGCTCCCGAGACAACGTACTGGACGTCGACGAACTTGTGGTGGTTCTCGAACTTGCCACCTTCGAGATCCTTGAGATCGTAGCTCTGCACGATAACCCGCATACCTTTCTCCAGGGAAATCGTCGCGTCGGCGGGGGGATTGTCCTTGTACTTCTCGATCCAGGCGAAAGCCTTCCCGAACGCCGCCGGAAGGGTCACCTTGAGCGATTTCCACGACGTGATTATATCGCAGATCATTCTCGCATCATGCCCTCACGGGTTTATAGAATCGGCTCGGTCTTGCCACGCCGATGTAGAAGAAGATGAGTCCTAACAGCATGCAGATCACCATCGGGAACGACGATGGATTGTCCAGCCCGATAAAATCGTCCAGTGCAATCATGGAGTAAGCGATGAACAGCATCAGCCCCGACAAGGAGATGTACCGTAGTGCCTTTTTTTCCTCGGGCACGTTTACCTTCCCGGCGAGTTTCCACGCCACGACGAAGATGTACAGGAAGGGGGTCGATGCAATGGTCTCTTGAACCACGAGAAAGAGGAACTGGTTGTACTCCGTCCCTTGGGCCATCCAGATCGTGAGTTCTGTCCAGTAGTGGATGGTGATAAATATCACATTGACTGCGAAAAAAACGACCTGGAGGAGTAATACCTTCCTCTTGTTCTCGGCTTGGCGCGACACGAATATCTCTATGGCGAACTTCAAGTAGAGTATGATGGCAACCAGGCTGATCATCCTCGCGATGATGTCGTCTATCATCTTGGCGAGATAAGAGATCGGAAGCATGGCTGGTAACAAGGCAAGCATTGCAATATCGAACACGAGCATGGCCAGCCCCAGGAACAGCACGCTTCTTTTCTTGTTAATCCGGTACTTGTGAAGGAGTTTAAAGCTGAGTACTAGCGCGATGATGGCGGCAATGCCCATCAACACTGCTGAAAACAGCGTATACTCCAATCCTGCCCAGAAGCTGTCATTCCCGATGCTCCAGAAATCGTCCCAGCCGTATTGCTGCATGCTGAAAACGATGTTATCTCACGTCCATTTATAACCTACGATCATTAGCTACCGAATCAAGCCGCACGAGGACGTGCAAGGCCTTTCTGGTCGCCCCGGGGCATGTAGAACTTCTGGTTGAGCCACGTGAGCAGCCATTCGAAGTGATGGTAGATTGCCGTCTGGATGAAGCTGGGTATGAAGTATTGCACGAACAGCGTTTTTTTCGAACGGTCGACGCTGCCCGGTGGGATTGCATTCGCCCGGATCTTGACCAGCGCTGCTGGATCCACGGGAACCGATCCAGGGAGCAATCGCCACGAGACGGGATCGCCACGTGTGTTGATCTGGAAATACTTGATGCGATCGACCGGGTACCCGAGGATGTCCGCGCAGAGCATGTCGCACGATAGCATGTCCCGCGCGAAGATGATCCGGTTGAAATCGAATGGTATCGCAAAATGCGGGCCGAGCCCGGCACCGAGCTGCCGCGTCCCGATGACGCACAAGGTCGGCCTCATGACGCGCGCCGCCCCGGCGACGACGTGGTCGATGAGCTCGTAGGCACGGTGGTACCGGCTCTTCTTGTGCTCAGAAATCGCCCCGTACATGTTTTTCTGGGCACACGTGATCCCGCATTCCCAGTGGTGCTTGGGTGGGGCGCAGCTCACGATCTTCACGTCCGGCCGGAGGAGCAAGAGCGGCAGGTCGACGTGCTGGTGGATGCCGATGAACGAGAACCGCACCCGGCGCACATCCGACAGGTTCACGAAGGGTACCTTTTTCGCCAGCATGAAGCCCGTGTACCCGCGAACCTGGAGAAATTGCGGGGTGATCGTGTGGCCGCGCATGTTGGCCTCACACACGAACGGCCTGCATCCCGCCGCCCGCAGCCAGTCCACGAGCCCTTCAACGAGTTCCGGGTCGGTGTACGTCGGCAGCACGCCGTGGATGCCCCCGCCCAGGTTCACCTTGATCGCAACGAGATCCCCCGGCTTGAACACGTCCCTAGCCCCGATTTGTTCCATTCCTTCGGCCGTGGCACGCGAGAAACCGTTCCCTACTCGCTGGACGAACACGCGGTCTTCCCCGGTGTAGACCCGATGCGCTTTCTCTTGGCCGAAGAGTTGCCCGCGATCCTCGAAGATCCGGAACCGGGGCGTGTCGATGATGGTCGTGCCGCTCATGGTCGGATGCATTGTCATTAGTCATTGCGCAAGATAAAGCATCCTATTCTCACCCGACGGCACCCGGGACAAAGGATTTATGCGGTCGAGGCGAGTTCCACGGGAGAACCATGAACAACTGGGAGAACCCGGAGTTTTTCCGGGAAAACAAGGAACCCGCGCACGCGAGCCTCGTCCCCTTCCCGTCCGAGATCGATGCAATAAACTCCTTCAAGGCATTCGCGACGGATCCGCGCCGGCCGCTCTACTTGGAGAGTCCCTTCTGCCGGTCCCTCTGCGGCATATGGACCTTCGCGTGGTACAACCACCCGGACAAGATACCGGCGGGCTTTTTCGAGCCAGGATTCGACCCGTCCGGCTGGGGTACGATCCCCGTCCCCTCTTGCGTCGAGATGGAGGGACACGGGATCCCTATCTACACGAACGTCAACTACCCGTTCGTCTCCGAGCGGACCGTGATCCCGTCGCGGAAGGATCCAACGGACTATAACAAGGCAGGACACGCCGACCCGTATCACATGATCGGCAACCCCTGGATCGGCGAGAATGGGCCGCTGCCCGTCGCCCTCTATCGCAAGACGTTCACGATCCCCGATTCCTGGCACGGGAGAGCCGTGTTCCTCCATTTCAACGGCGTCATCTCCGCGTTCTACGTTTGGATGAACGGAAACTACGTCGGGTATTCCCAGGACAGCATGACCCCCGCCGAGTTCGACGTCACTGGATTCTTGAAGCCGGGGGAAAACCTCGTCGCGGTTCAGGTGCACAAGTGGAGCGATGGCTCCTACCTCGAAGACCAGGACATGTGGCGGTTATCTGGCATTTATCGTGACGTGTATATATTCAGCACCCCGACCACGTACATAAAAGATTTTCACGTAAAGACGGAAATCGAAGAATCGGGCAAGGATGCCGTGTTGAATGTCACGTCAACGATAGATCGACGCGAGCACGACCCCGGGCCGGGTGCCGGACCCGTCCGCGTGCGCATGTGCCTCCACGAGTGGCGCGACGGGAAGGATCTCGTTGTCGCGTCCGAAAGCATGACGACGTCACCAGCCGCCGGTGCACCGGGACGCGTGGAATGGACGTCCAAGGTGAAGGATCCCCGTAAATGGTCCGCCGAAACCCCGGAACTCTACGATCTCACCATTGCTGTCCACCATGACGGAAATAACGAGCCGGGCGAGGTCGTGCACGCGCCGGTTGGCTTCCGCGACGTCAAGATCCGGAAGATCCTCGAAGGGCCATCGGCGGGCGGGGCGCAAATCCTCGTGAACGGCCAGCCGGTCTTGTTCAAGGGCGTGAACGTGCACGACTGGGATCCGGACAAGGGCTTGACCGTCCCGTTCTACCGGATGCTGCAAGATTTTCGCATGTTCAAGCGGTTGAACGTCAACGCCGTTCGAACCTGCCATTACCCGAAAACCGACACGTGGTACACGCTGGCAGATATTTTTGGCATTTACGTGATGGATGAGTGCAATCTAGAGTCCCACGGTCTTACCCAGAAGATCCCCGCGGACGATGACAAGTGGCGGGCGGCTTGCGTCGACCGCATGGTGAACATGGTCGCACGCGACAAGAACCATCCCTCGATCGTGATCTGGAGCCTTGGAAACGAGGCCGGGATCGGGAAGAGCGACAACACCGTGCACCATTCTATGAAACAAGCAGCGAGGGACATCGACCCGACCAGGCCCGTCCAGTACGAGCACGACTGGCGATACTGCTTGACCGACACGATCGGGAACATGTACGCGACAGTGGAATTCTGCGAGTTCATCGGGAACCATCCCGCCTCTTATCCAGACAGCTCGAAGCAGTTCGAGCAGGAGCGCAAGGCTGGCAAGCCGGTCCCGTGGCTGCACAAGCCATTGTTGCTGGTGGAATACAACACGACCCGCGGGAACGCGGGAGGCCAGTTCCAGGAATACTGGGACATGTTCGAGGCGCATCCCAACACGCAAGGCGGGTTCGTGTGGGAATATATCGACAAGGTGATCCGAAAGAAGCAGCCGAAGCAGTTCAAGGGCGGCATCCCCCGGCCCCACGACACGTATCTCTACGGCGGGGATTTCGGGGATAAACCCCATGATACAGTCGCTTGCGCGAGCGGTGTTGTCTCTGCAGACCGCCGGCCAAATCCAAGCGCTGAAGAGATGAAGAAAGTCTACCAAGAAGTGCGGGCACATCCCGTCCCGTACCAGGGCACCGGCCAAGACGAGCCCGACCCGGGATCGTTCCGATACACACGTGTCGGGTCAGAGGGCGAGGGCGATCGCGAGGGATGTCGCTGGTACTTTCTCGAAAACAAGCACTTCTTCCGCTCGCTCGATTTTCTCTCCGTGTCATGGGAGTTGCTCGAGAACGGGATCTGCATCGAGCAAGGCTCGCTGGGATCTATTAACGTGCCGCCACGAACCCGGCGCCCGGTCCGGGTGCCGTTCACCCCGACGCTGCCTGCCGATTGTGCGGAGTATTACATCACGATGCGGTATCGCTTGGCGAGGGCCACGAGCTGGGCACCCGCGGGGTTCCTGGTCGGGTTCGACCAGTTCCGCGTCCCGGCGGCGTGGATGCGTGAAGAAGCATGCCTCGCCAGTAAAGAATTAGCTGTAAGGACTGTGATCCATGCCACTTTTGCAGCACCGACGCCGGGTGCGAAGCGCCTCGACGTCCGTTCGGAGGCGTTCCAGGGCAGCGAACAGTTCGTGGTTAACGGCGATGACTTCCGGATTATGCTCGACAAGAACAAGGGGTGCATAACCAGGTTCGAGAGCAAGGGGGAAGTCGTGCTCGATGGGCCGATGCTGCCCAACTTGCTCAAGGTCCCTTGCGAGAGCCTCCCGTTGCAGCTCGAAATATGGCTCCCAGAAAACCAGGCGGATGCCAAGGTCATCTCCGCATCGATTAGCCAGCCATCGCCCGACCAGGTACGGTTCACCAGCCAGTTCCAGTTCAACGATTTCGACGAATCATCCAGATATGGTGACGACGTGCTGAGCATCTGGACGCACGATGTCTCGATCAGCGCGTCCGGGGAAGTCCTCATCCACAACACGTTCTCGCCCAAGAGCGAGATCCTTCGATTCGGGATGACGATGCCATCCGCGGTGCCGGGGCGGTACCAGTTCCTGGAATGGTACGGGCGCGGGCCATCGGAACCGGGGGCACTCGGGGAGAGCTATACGAACCGGAAGCAATCGTGTCCCGTGGGAAGGTTCAAACAGCACGTCGACGAGGCCCTCCATTACTATTTCAAGCCGGAGGAGGCCGGGAGCAAGGCCGATTTGCGCTGGCTCGCGCTGCTCGACCCGGCAGGGAGGGGATTGCTGGTCATCGGCCATCCCCGCGTTTTGGCGAACGTCTGGCCGTACACGCAAGACGACCTCCTCGCAGCCAACCACACGGATGATTTGCCCTATCACGATCGATTCACCTTGAACGTCGACTCGATCGTGCGTGTAAGGGGCGACGGCGCGGCGAGATGCAGGCCTGGAACCTACGAGCTCACGTTCAGCATCAAGCCCTATTCCCCAGAAGATGGCGACTTGCACGGAGTCGCGACGGCGGCAACGCTCACTAGTAACCAATAGCTTCAAATCAACGCGCGGGGAGATCTGGAGGGGATCTGAAATGGCGAAGGACAAACCGCAAATCCATGTCGTCTTCATCGGCAAGCCCCAGTGGGAAGCAGGATGGCCCTACCTCGGCTATGATCCTGGGAACATCCAGGGCGTCATTATGGATCGCCTCGGGAAGCAGTTCCCAGGCGTCGAGTTCTCCAAGAGCGACTTGATTGCCACATTCGACAAGAACTTGAACGAGAGCATCAAGGGCCGCGTCGACCAGGCAGACGCCATCGTGATATGCACGATAGGCCATTATGGCGATCCGGGCTTGATCACGTCGGGTATCGATATCTTGAAGCACCGGCGGTTGCCTGTCATCCTCGCGAACATCGTCTACCACGGCGACCACACGTTCACCAAGCTCTACACGAGCATCAAGGACGAGGGGATACAAGTCTATCCAGTCTCGTCAAAGGATATCGCTCACTTCGACAGTGCCATCGGTCTTCTGTGCAAGTTGCTGTCGTTGAAAGGCGAGAAAGTCATCGTCTACGCATCGGATTCGCGGGATATGGACTGGAACCGGATTTCGGGGTTGCTTGCTCCCGAGATATCCAAGATCGCCAAGACTTCACCCGAGTTCCTCGATCAGGTCGCCAAGCTGAAGGACACGAAATTCGAGTTCTACACAGACCTCGACGGCCTGGACCAGGCACACCAGTGGCGCAAGGACGAGAAAGGATACGCCCGGATCGTGGAGGCAATGACTGGCGTGCGGATCCAGCGGAACGACCCGGCAGACCTCCTCCGGGCTTACGATGCCACGAGTGACGACGAGGCAAAGCCCGTTGCGGCCAAGTGGCAAGACCTGGCGCTGGTGACCGAACCGGCGCCGCAGACAGTCGTAAACTCCGCACGTCTCTACATCGCGTTCAAGCGGCTATTGGACGAGGCGGGCGCACGGTTCATGGCCCCGGATTGCGGCACGCTGCTACTTATCGGACGCATGCCGGCCTACCCGTGCATGGGATTCTTCGAGATGTCGAACGAGGGCTATTATGGAATATGCGAATCCGACCTCGACGCCACGATCTCGTACATGATCGGTTGGGCATTGACAGGCGGACTCCCTGGCTTCGTCTCGAACCATGCATTTGATTTCTCCAACAACCAAGTTACTTACATGCACTGCGTGGCGCCACGCTGCCCCCAGGGCCGCGACAAGCCCCGGGCCGACTTCGAAATCGTGCACCACGGCGAGACGGGGATCATCGGGGCGTCGCCGCGCGTCAAGTACCCCGTGGGCGAGCCGCTCACCACCATAAAGGTGAGCGTGTTCGAGCGAAAAATGGCGCTGTACTTCGGCAAGATCGTCCGCAACTCGAACGAGAAGGGAGGATGCGTCACGAAGGTCGTGGTGCAAGTCAAGGACGCGAGGGGCTTGCTGGAGAGATACAATTGGCCGGCCTTCGGCTGGCACCGGGTAAGCTTTATCGGGGACTGGCGCGATGACTTCAGGACAGCGGCGCGGCTGCTCGGCTTGCAGCTCGTCGACTACACGGACTCATGATGAAGAAATCTCGGGGGGGAAGGCACGATGAAGAACGAAGGAAGGCAGGGCGTGCACTCAAGACGGGGACATTTCCTCTACTCGCTCGGCGCCGTGCCTAGTGCCTTGCCCTACAACATGATCCAGTCGTATCTCGTGCTCTTCTACACGACCAACGCGGGGCTACACCTGGACCTGGCTGGCTTGATGCTGATCTTCTACGGCATCTGGAATGCCGTGAACGATCCCTTGATCGGCTATTACATGGACAAGCGGAAGTCGGCGCGAGGCCGGCGGGTACCGTACATCATCTGGGGCACGATCCCGCTCACGATAGCGTTCGTGTTCTTGTGGTGGGTGCCGTGGGCGGACCAGGCAGGCATCTTCTTGCACGGCTTGATCATGCTCCTGGTATTCGACTTTGGGTTTACCCTCGTGATGACCGCGTGGTCGGCGCTTTACACGGAGATGTACGAGGACGAAGGAGAACGGGCATCGGTCGTCGCCGTGAAAGACTTCCTGGCATTTGTTTCCTCGATGGCCGGCATCATCCTTCCCCCGCTCGTCGCCGGCGCGCTCGGGTGGCCGCTCGTCGGGGTCCTGTTCGGGATAGCCCTCCCCGTGACCATGTACGCGTCGCTGCTCGGGTCGAAAGAACGCAAGGAATACCAGATCGACGAGCCGCTTCCCGTGCTCGCCTCGTTCAAGGAGGTCTTGAAAAACAAGGCCTACATGAATATCACCGTGACGTATGCCTTGCTAGACTTCATATTCGGTCTCACAATGACCGTGCTCCCGCTCTATGCCAGGTTCATCATTGGATTGGAAGAATCAATGGTCGGGTTCAGCGCGGCGGGCATCGCCGTCGGTATCATAGGCGCCATTATCTTCTGGAGATACATGTATGCCAATAAAGGCCCGAAAGAAGGCTTGATGCTCGCCATCGTGCTCTTCACGGCGGCCGTCTGGCCAATCATCTTCATCTCGGACTTCATCGGGCTCGTTTTATTTGCCATCCTGCCGGGCTTCGGGGCGAGTGGCATGCTCATGACCGAGCCGGCCATAAGCGCAGCGATAGACTCGGACGAGATCATCACGGGCAAGCGTCGGGAAGCCATGTTCAACGGGATCTTGACATTCGTGGCGAGACTTTCCATCGTGTTCACCGGCGGGACGCTCATCATCGTGAACGTCCTCACGGGCTTCGACCCGAACGCGGCGACAATCACGCCGCTCGGCGAGGTGGGATTGAAGGTCCTCGTGGGCAACGTCATTAAGTTAAGGTATCTTTTTGGATTGAGGTCGTAAAGATAGAGTTTGTCCATTTCTCGATCGATATATAGTATCACGCTTCCATAATTGCAGTTTAGGCTTAAAGAAAAGGTTTAGTTCTTTATTCATCTGATCGGGTTTGAACCGTGGCTGATTTCTGGATCAAGTTTAAATTTCCGGCACTCTTTTTCCATCAATGCCCCTCCTCCTAAACGCAAAATCCGTCGAACCCACGCCTGCTCCGCTTGGTTTACCGACCAGACGAAGCAATTTCTTGACGCTCACGCCCGTTCAACGCCCGCCCGAGCCTCCATCCATGACCGCGGAGTTTGTCGAAGCAATGAGAACTTTCTTGTTCGATCCCGCGACGAA
>JAUQYZ010000066.1 GCA_030587475.1 Candidatus Sigynarchaeum calidifontis | reverse complement strand
CGGGTAGTCCAAAATCGAAGTTCGTGATCGTGAAGTTTGAATCGGAAATGGCTGAAATATGATCTTTGATCGTGCTTTCAGGACCGAGATAATGTTGCCAGACGCGTTTAACCTTGCCATCAACGCGCTGGTTTTCTTGCAGGTAAAGATAAACATTTCCCTTGATTTTTCGCCTAGCGAGGTGCACCATGAACGTAGTTAGAGCCTACATATATATCAACCTTTCGGTTTATGACAAAAAGAACACTTGAGAAGCCATTAAGAATCTTATTTTGTTAGAGCCTACTTCAAAGGGCTAACCAATTCGACCTTCACGCCTGTTCCTGCTTCGTTAACGGTTTGATTTTAAAATCCATTGAAGTCCACGCAATTCACGGGAGACTTCGAATTTTGTCACCCGTTATCCCGAAGGAAATATGGGATTAAAGAAGGAAAATTTTAATAACTTATGATCTCAAGTAGTTATACAGGCTCTTAATTCTATATATTAACAAACCACGTTTTACTTGGGCAAGAATTAATAATGCTGGTAGTTAGAACTTCGCATGAAAATCGAGTTTCTCCCCGTACCCAAAGTCATCAACTCGGGATCCGGTTCGTTCCGGCTGCACGATGGCCTCAACGTCTTCGTGAACAAGGCCAAGGTACAAGACCACGTTATCGACCTGTTCGGGTTTTTATGGCGGAATTTCAAGGTGAACTTGAAAATTACGGCTATCCGGGATCGTGATTTCAAGGACGAATACGAGCGCGGCTTTTTCCTCTATGCCACATCCGAGGAGGCGCTGCCCGAATCCTTCCCGGACATGCTGGTGAGTGCCCTTGCCCGGTGCAAAGGCGAGGGGTATCACTTGCAAGTACAGCCCCGGTCCCTGTTCCTTTGCGCCCACACGACGCGCGGCTTCTATAACGGGGTTATTACTATCCAGCAAGCGAGCGATGCATTTGAAATGAGCAGCAACCCGGAAACGGGGAAGAACGAAATCGTCATGCCCGAAATGGAAGTGGAAGATCATCCAGATCTCGAGCTCAGGGCTGTCCACGTCGACTTGAAACGGCAAATGCACTCGCTCGATTACTTGAAGGATTACATCCGTTTGCTCGCCCGGTTCAAGATCAACGCGATCGTCTGGGAATGGGAGGACAAGTTTCCCTACAAGCGCCGGCCCGAGATAAAGCACCCGCTCGCGTTCAATAGCCAAGAGACCACCGAGCTCGTCGAGCTGTGCCTTGCCCACGGCATCGAGGCCATCCCCCTCGTGCAGACATATGGCCACCTCGAGTTCGTGCTGAAAAAGGACCAGTACGCCCACTTGAAGGAGGATCGCAAAGCGAGCTACGACCCGGATCATACCCTCGATGCATGTGCCATGCAAGACGAGACAATGCGGTTGATCGAGGACATGATCGCTGACGTCGTGAGTTACCATCACCGTTCTCGTTACATCCACATCGGTGGTGACGAGGTCTACACGATGGGCTCTTGTGAAAAATGCAAAGCATACATCAACGAGCACGGGAACGGCGATGCCATCGTGGGCAAGGGCAAGCTTTACACCATGCACATGAACCGGGTCATCAAGATCGTGAAGGGCTTCGGCAAGATACCCATGCTCTGGCACGATTATTTGCTGAAATACCCCGCGTACATCGACGAGCTCGACAAGGATGCCGTGGTCGTGTACTGGATGTACGGGAAGGACAAGAACCCCGCGGATTTTGCGAAAGAGATCGATTTCTTCAAGAAGAAGGGCTTCAAGGTGCTCGTCGCCAGCAGCGTGAACAGTGACTTTCAATACGCGATCCCGAACTACGATCTCCGCTTCCAGAACATCCATGATCTCAACAAGGCATTGATGCGGGACACGGCAGCGAGCGTCGGCGCGCTAGCGACCAACTGGGCTGGCTGCCGGGCTCCCATGGAGACGTCCGTCCCCGCCATCTTGTTTTTCGCCGATGCATCGTGGAACACGAGCGAGACACCATACTCGGACGACATCTTGCAAGCATTCACCCCGCGGCTGCTCCGGCGCCTGTTCTCGCTGCGCGATGACGAGATACGACGGCACGCGCGCGCGGTCAGTCTGCTCGCCGAGAGCACGACCAATCCAAACCACGCGCAAACCCCGGCTCTCGCGCGCATCGATACTCTCCTCGGGGAGGCAATTGATTCGTGGAAGCAGCTGGCCGGGGATGCCCGCGCGTCGAGAAGCGTGGCGGACAACATCGTTCAAGGCTTGAAGCTGCAACGGCTCAAGGTTCATCTCTTCTTGCTATCCCGGCAAGTTGAAAAGGCGTTCGACGTCGACAATCCACCTCTCATGAAGGATGTCCAGGCATTGGAATCGGACATCAAGGCACTCGCGCAAGAATTCGAAATTAACAAGGCGCGAACGAAACAAGTGTACGAGAAGGTGATGTACGACGAGGAGGTGGCGGACGAAATGGAGATCCGGTTTAACAAGCCCATGACATACTTGGAGCGACTGCGTTCCTATCTTCTCACGCTCCGGGACAAGCTGGAACGCCTCGACGCCATGCTCGTTAGTTCGGCTTCGATAATTCACGACGTGAAGGATCCCGTAATACAGAGCGATTTAAACACCATTCACGAAGGTTTTTCGAGGGCAATCAAGGGGTTCTTGCGCGGGATCTCCCCACTTCCCCTCGTGGATTCGTTGGAAGGATATGCAGCGCGCCTGGAAGCTCTCTTGAACCAGATGCCAGCAACGGCGAGGGATCATTTTCACGGCATCGCCGGTGCCATTAGGGACGTTAGCACGGGGATGGATTCCTTCCTCCTAGAAACCGCGAGGAACGCCATGGACACCAGTTTTCTGGGCCGTTTCTAAAAACTCCTTTTTCTCCGCGGAAAGCACCTTCTTTAGCGCTAGATGTCTGTTGGGATCGCTCGCGCATCGCTAATTCGCGCGCGGGGATTGATCTCGCGCCGAGGAGGTGGTGGACGGAGGTTAAATATGAAAATCATCTTTGATCCAATAGATTCGCGCATGCCGGCCAGAACGCACTCGGCATAGAGCAGCCCGTTACATCCAATCCTCGAAATCCCGAAGCCAGTGCTTGATCTCTGTCCGAAAGACGAGGATCCACGTTTGATGATGGAAATCACAAGCGATGTCAGGAATGATGGCGAAAGAATTGAAGATCAGGCCGATGAGATTACTGGCCATCGTCATCTTCTCCGTCACCTTGCTGACCCTCGTCTCTAGTTCCATCACGAGAACCATTTTTGTCACCGGCGGTACAAGATACCACGAATCCGAAGAGATCTTCAACACGGTTGGCCAAGCAAGGAAATCCACATCGCCCCTTTCCGGGATCACGGTTGCTGTCTTGAACGAAGCCGTGAGCCCTCCTTATTTCTCCGGCTCTTTGCGAAACGATTATTCATCCGTCATCACGGCGCTCACAACGGAGGGCGCGTCCGTAACAGCGATGACGTCGTCCCAGATTGCCTCCGGATCGCTCGCCGGCTATGACGTGTTCATTATGATCGACAACGCGCCGTCTACCGCTTGCCAGACGAATATTAGGGCTGCATGGATGGCCGGCACCGCAATAATGGCGTTCGACAGCAGCATCTGCGCGCTATGCTATTTCGGCATCCTGCCCGCAAGCTCGAGCGGCAGTAACGGGCAAAGCACCTACTGGACGTACGGCGATACCGCCACGTCTCGTGTCGCGATTGCCCACCCCATCACGGCCAATTATACCGTTAACTCCCTTGTATCCGGCACGTCCGGTGATGCATATTGGCTTTCTAGCACCATGAATGGCGTCGGCGAGTATTCCAAGATAACCGTGCTCACGAGTCTGAACGGCGACCAGAGCAAGTGGACGACAATCCTCTACGAGCCCGCATCATTCGGGGCGGTGTTCTTTTGCTGGGATCAAGCACACGTGACGAACACGGCCTTGAAGCCAATGATCATCCAAGCGGTCAAGTATCTGGCCTTTTCGACCAACCAGGCGCCGACGCTCTTGTCTGGCCAGGTAAGCCCGATGGCCGGAACGTCGTCGACGGCGTTCACCTTCACGGTTACTTATGCCGATCCGGAAAACGTGCAGCCGACATATATCAGGGCGCGTGTCGGTGAGTACACGTTGAACATGGCCAAGATTTCCCCCTCAGACGTGAACTACCGAGACGGGTGCATGTATAGTGCTTCGATGACCTTGCCAACGGGTTCCTACACGTACTACTTCGAAGCGGGCGACGGGGCTCGAGATGTCTCCACGCCCTCGGAGAACGGCCCTTACGTCGGCACGCCACCTCCGACATTGTACCTGAGTCAATCGCACGTGTCGAAGACGAGCGGGTTCCCTTTCGACGCGATTACCTTCCAGGTAACATACACCCATGCGAGTAACATCGTGCCTTCGTACATCTACGTGAGGATCGATTCCACAAGTTATCCCATGTCCAAGCTGTATCCGTACGACAATACCTACACGGATGGTTGCACGTTCTATTATTCCATGACCCTTGGTTTGGGATCGCACACGTTCTCATTCTGGGCATCCGACGGCTCCACGACGGTCTACTCGCCGACGTATTCCGGCTTGACCGTGAGAAGCTTCGGTTCGACGGTCAACCTAACGCAAGCAACATGCTCCCCTGCATCAGGCGACACGAACACCGACTTCCAGTTCCGGGTGCGGTACACGCAATCATATAACATGGCACCAGATTTCGTGTCGGTCTACATTGACAACACGTTTCACGAGATGTCGAAGGAATCACCGGCGGATACCACCTACGATGACGGTTGTTTCTACATTTATTCGACCCGGCTCAGCGCCGCCAATCACTCGTATTACTTCGAGGCAAGCCGGTCGGGCGACGGGATCATCACCAACTCCTCCACGGTCGAAGTCCGAACGGCTTCAATCATCGATGACCCGCCATCGCTTTTCACCTTGGTGTTCATCGTGCTCGGCTCGGTCGCAACGATCTCGACTGTCTCCATCGCCTACAAGATCAAGGTAAAGAAGGCGCTCACGGCCCCCTTGCCAATGAACGTGGCATCAACAACCAGGCATTCGCCGGGGCCGGTAATCACGCCGGAGGGGTCATCAAGAACATTGCCTGCTCAAGGAGGCTTGGGTGGTATTTCTGGTAACGCTGGGCCATTAACGCACGGGTTCTTGCCACCTAGCGCATTCATGATGCAGCCATTTCCCGCCCCCCGTGGAGGAGTTCCAAGTGTCGCTTCAGTTCCGAGTACCCCGATTCTTGATTCGACGCCCACCGCGGGCATACTCGACTCGATGCACCCCGCCACGCCGGAGCCGATATTGCCCGGGTCGCCAAAGTGGATGCGCCTCGCGAGGTTCGACATCTCCATGTACATGGCACCACCTGAGGACAGCGTTGTCAACGAGGCGATCGTCGAGAATGACGGGTTCGGGCTTGCTGGTGGTGCAGAACATCCTGATTATCCAACGGAAGATCCTGGTCTGGAAGGGGAAGCCCGACTCGGTGAAGATGACTTCGAGGATTCGATGCTCGGGGATAACGTAGATGAAAAGGCACTCTTGGCTCCGGGAACGGGCGATGACAAGTCGCCCCCGATAGCCAAGCCCGAGACGCTCGTCGTGCGCCGATCTTCTGCCGAGGGCTCGCCGTCACTTAGCCCGCAGGCCGGCAAGTCATATCTTGTCATCTGCCCTGCTTGCAGGAGGGAGATCATCATCGACGGGAACGAGGGCGGCATCGTGTACGATTGCAAGAGATGCAGATGCCACGTCCTTTACGTCGCCAAGTGCATCGCGTGCCAATCCCGGGCTGAGATCCAGCAAGACGAGTTACAAAATGCCCAAGGGGGCGGTATCCGCTGCCCGGTGTGCTGGGAGAAAATGAATGTATAATTCTCCATCGATCCTCGTTGACACGCATGAAAAGAAGGTGTATCCTCTATCCTAATGTAATCAATTACCGTGTACACGTTTCTTGTAACGCTTCGTCGTTTTTTGATCAAAATATTCAAGAAGACCATTGTTAGATAGTTTATCTAGTGCCCGAGCCACGAAGGCCGTCTTGCTGCGGTTTTTCGACGGGATTCCCATCAACCGCCGCACGTACTTGACATCGATTATTGCCCCGTCCGGGAAATGATCCTTGATGACCTTCTCGACATCCCTCACGAACGCGGAAAAAAACCCGTTATCATTCATGCCTCCTCCCTCGCAAGATCCCGTGCGATTACGGTTATGCACTTGTTACATTTAAAGATGCGCGTGAAACCGGCAGTCTCATATGCGGTTCATGTGTCATAGACACGACCTTCGAGCAGAGTTCTGATTGAAGAGATCGGGCCACCGTACTTCATGAGGCCAACGATGTTTTTCCGACATATGCATAAAACCTTTCCACGTGATCATTGGTTCATGAATCATGGATACTCGCCTGAGGAATTGGCTGCCGATTTCAAGAAGGTTTCTGAAATAGTGGCCCGGTACAAGGCCCGGATCGACCCTTCACGGCAGATTTCGACAGATGAGTTCGTCGCCCGGCAAAAAAAGGTCATCGCCGGATTAAAAGAAAGGGGATACAACGTGGGCATCGTTTTTTCTGACGAGCATTATGCAGGTGATGTTCCCTATCTCGCCGGCAACATCAACATTTCCATCGAGCAAATTGCAGGCATCATCGGCACGACCGGCTTCCACGTGGTCGCGGGGCTTGAAGGTGGGTACGTAGTCGAGCAGCTCGCGGGCCGATCGAGATCCATCGTGCATAAGGTCGAAATGTTGCAATTAGCTGATGAGAAGTACCCGATAGCTGCGGAAAAGCTCGAGGCTGTCATCGAGGCGGCGGCGGGTATGCCCCTTTCGAAAATGAAGAGGATCGCCCTGCTAACCCCGCGCCAGATCATCCCCGCCAGCGTCGTGGCCTACCTCGAGCGGCTGTTCGGCAAGGACGGCGTGGTCGACGAGCAAGAGATCTATTACAAGATCAAGTACATCAAGTCGGACATGGAGCTGGCCTTGATCCGCGACGCGTCGCTCATCGCGGATGCCATGATGCGCGCGATGCTCGCGGTCATCAAGCCCGGCATGCTAGAGACCGAGGTCGCATCGTGGGCATATTTCACGGCATCGATACTCGGAGCAGAGGGTATGGGTTTCAAGGTCATCCTGGGGGCGGGCGAGGCGAACCGCACGTTGATCGGGCTTGCCTTGAACCGGCGGATAGAGAAGGGCGACTGGGTCCATCTCGGCGTTTCGCCGAAGCGCGATGGCCTCGCCTCGTGCGTCCGCCGATCCATCATCGTCGGCACAACCGAAGCGGAATGGACGGATAACCAGCGCTACTGGTTCGATTTCATCGAGGCTGCTTACAAGGCCGGGTTCGACGCTTACGTCGATGTTGCCAAGAACAAGCGACCTGCCAAGTTTCAAGAAAAGGCGCTCGTGGACTTCTTCAAGTCACGCAGCAAGGTAGTTTCCGAGCGGTACGGTAAGGATATCCAGCTCGACGCGTTGAAGCCGTATACCGGCACGCACAACGCGGGTTACACGGAGTGCCAGGAGTTTTACGGTGCAATAACCCTCGATTCCGAGGGGCCGCTCGGCGAGCAAATCGTCACGATGCTCGACGTCGCCCTTCGCGGCATAGGTGATCGCTGGAATGACGTCATCATCCCCGACCTCGATTACATAGTCATCGAGAACACGCTGGGCAAGTTCGGGACCCGCGTGGAATGCTTCAACGAGCTGCCGTTGCGCGTGCAACATCTCATCGGGAAAGGGATCGAATAAACCGATTGACTCTTTCTATTTCTTTGTGGTTATTTCTTCAACCAGCTTTTTGTAGGGCGCGTAATCGAGCCTGGGACGCGGGTCGACGGTCATGTATAGTTCGATGAATCCCCCGGTGGCAACCCGCCTCTCCTTGCGGTTCTCCAGGATGCCCTTGATGATGGCTTGCTGCGACGCGAACGATTGCAAAGCCTGCTGTACCCGCCGTTCCACGCCTTCACCGGCGACGATCGCGAGGTTTGCGGGCATTGCCGGCTTGCCCGTGGCCGCGCCGCCGCGCCGGATGGCCTCGACCGGGTCGAAACTCCCCCAGACCGAGTATTCCATGAACGACGAGACGGTCCAGGGTTCGGCCCAGTCCACGACGACGGGATCGCCTGCCTGAGGGCCATAGTAGAGCCCGGATGCAGCGACGGCCGCGTGGTCGATGTGCTCGCGGAAGCCATTCGCGAAGAGGAGCCTCGTCGCCCTGGTCTTTCGCAGGAATACGAGTAACCGCTCGAAAGTTCCCAATGGCGCTCCATCTCCGTCGATGGTCGGCTTGTGATGTCCGACGTACGCGTTCCCGCTGAAATCCGGCAATTCAAGCCTGAGCAAGTGTTCCGGGGGGATACCAAGGGCACGGTACGCCGCTTCCGTCTCGTGCTTGCGCGTTTCCACGATCGTTGCCTTTTCAGACGCGCTACTATATCCGGCATCGCCTTTATGGAATATCACGACACGCACGCGCGCGTCTTGAGACAGCGAAGCGAGAATGGCATATCCCGCCCCGAGAATTGCGTCGTCATCATGTGGCGACAAGATCACGACGGCTTCTTCATTGGATGAACGCCATTTCGGGAAAAACTCGCCGATGCCTGCCATCTCTCGCCGTGCATCGAGGTCGAAAAAGTGAAAATCGAGGCTCATGATGGATACATCCAGCCCGTTCTTGTTTAACTCTTTTCACGGCTCGCGTTTCCGCATCGATGCTGCCCGGGCGCTCGCGAGGAACAGCGGCAAGCAGAAAACGGCAACGATCAGCGCGTTAATCACATAATCCAAGCCAGGATCGATTGTAACCAACGCGCCTGCGACCAGCGGGGCCACGCCGAACCCGATCCCGTTGTAAAACTCGTAATACGTGGCATACTTGAGCGAGTTCTCCACGGCGCCATACTCGAGCATTATCTTCGATGTGAAGGTGTAGAGCCACCCGGACAAGATGCCGTTGGCAACGAACGCGATGGTAAGCAAGGTCGGGCTCCCAGCCAGCCACAAGCAGACCAGGAATGCCACGTTCGTGACCATGGCGACTGCCCAAGCGGCATGCCCTGATTTCGCACTCCTCCGGCTCCAAATTACAATGGTCACCGTCTGCAACCCTTGGTGAACGAACGTCACGAGGTACACGTAGTACGACGGGATCCCCGCGTTGTCCAACGCGAGCGGGTAAACGAAGGGATAGATGGCCTTGATGTAGGCATAGACCAGCGTGCCCACGAGGTAGAACGCCGCGGAGAAGGACAAGAGATACGATGAGTTATCAGTCAGGATCCGGCTCGACGCCCCTTTCACATGCGGGTCGTCGGTCTTGGGTGCGGGCACGACCGGCTGGTGCGCGGCATCTGCTATCGCGACGAGGACCGTGCCGCGCAAGGCGATGCCGGTGCTCGGCCGTTCCATGGCCAAGGCGCACGGCAGCATGGAAACCATGACTCCCAAGGAGATACCCAGGGCCATGTATTCGTTCCCGGCCCCCAGAAACACGATGAAATACCCGCCGATATCGCCGATGATGATGCCCACGTTCCAACTCTTCCCGTACGTCTGGAAGAACTGTCCCCCGATTTTCCCGGGGATGGCACGCTGCCAGCGGGATAGCTCCATCTGGAGATTCGGCCAGAAGAACCCGAGCAGGAAGCCGTCAACGGCGCGGAGGACCACGAGCACCAAGGGGTCGAACAAGACGAGTTGACAAGAAACGAGCACGATCGATGCCACGACCGACATCAAGACGCCATTGCGGGCGCCAATGAAGCGGGTGATGGGCATGGCGACTAGCGGGCCGGCGATGTAGGCGATGGAATAGATGGACATGATCACGCCGAGCATCCCCGCGGGAACGTGGAGGAAGTAGATCAAGTAGTTCGGGAGTGCCAGGCCATAGATCGTGTAGGAAAGCGTGCGGGTGAACGCCGATGCATAGACGGGCCAGAGCCGGTAGCGCCGGGATCCCGCGAGCTCGGTGGTCGAGGGGGGCAGTTGCTGATGCGGGTCGGGCATACGGGGGTTGAGGGTATCAAACCCTCCACACCGATAAAGGTTGGTAAATCCCTCGTTTTAAGCAAACGCGTGGCCCGTGCAATGCACTTTTCTCCCGCGAACCATGGGGGAACCACGCCATGGTGACGGGGATCGTCCGCGCGACGCGGGACATGATGGTGCACGTGCAAGACATCATCAACAGCAATTATCCCCTCTACGAGGGAATCGTCGACCCGCGTGACATTGGTGAGCATCGTGTTGACGGCGCGTGGGCAAGACGGAACTTTGCGATCCGCGAATTCTACTTGTTGCGCGAGGCTGGTAGCACTAGCTATGTTGGATTCGGTTCTTTTCAAGTACTTGGAAATTTCGCATACGTGGGCTACTTGTACGTGCGGCATGGATACCATCAGCGCGGGTACGGCAAGGCTATCGTTTCATTCCTGGAACGGCGTGCGGTCGATGCCGGCGTCCACGACTTGCGTTTATTCGTCAACGAGAAGGCAACCTGGGCGCGGGAATTCTATGCAAGGATGGGCTTCACGGTTTTTCTCTCACGGAAAGAGGACATCTTGGGATTAAACGGCGGGATCATGGCGTCGTTCTACGAGGAAAATTCCCTGTTTTTACGCAAGGTACTAGACGCATAGCATGGGCAAAAACCTTCTCGGGTTCCGACAAGACGCGTCAATCGTTCATGAATCTGGAGCTTCAACGATAAATCTTCGCTTTCCCGCGGGTCGGATGCGCACCTTCTGCCCTTTCATTATGTGCATGTGCCGCACCAGGTCCTCGGGAAGATTAATGACCAGTGATCGCCCCGAAACTGTGACTTTCCGCTCAAAGGCAAGCATTTCGGCCTTGATCATATCCGTTTTATTTTCCATTTCATCGACTTGTGCCTCTGTGAAAATAAATTCCCCGCAGACCGGGCATTTAAAGGCGGGCACGTTGCGCAACGGGATGCCTTCCTCGTACTCGTAATTATCCAGAATGATCGCCTCCGCATCGACCTTATCTTTCGTGCACATTATTGTTCCCATGATTTGTTTCGCCTCCAATAGGCTGTTATCACTTCCTCGTCGTGCGATTTATTAACAAACCAGACGACGATCAAGCTCTTCGCACCAAACGGCATTTTACTATATCTTTTAACACCGAATCGCCCATTTTCTTCTTCAAATATGACTTCATAATTCTTTATTGTCTCGACCACTTCCATTTCGTCAATACCTCGTTTTTTCATCTGTTCCTGGGCATGTTTTGGAATGATAATCATGATGTTATCTTACCACTTATCTTATAAGTGAATTTGAAGTTTTTATTTTTTTCTCGCAATCCCATTTTTGCGGGCTAGAGGCGCTTCCCGACGACAGCAGGGCGCCGCTCGTGGCGGAATATATCAACGTCAACCGCCCCGCCGCGATCCCCGACTACTTGCGCGATCCTTGGCATGCCTCGGCTTGCTCGAAAACGGGGCAATCGCCATGCAAGATGCTGGACAAGCACCGATAGCCTGGCGATTAAACGATAGAAGGAAAAACGAGAGATCAAGACGCGTAGATGCCTTCAGGGCGCGGGCGTGCTCTCGGTCTCGGTCGTCGTGGCGACTTGCTCGCCGCTCTTGAGCTTCTGGTAGTGCCGGAGCACGCACTCGCGGGCCGCGAACACGAACGCCCGCTTGACATTCGTACCGGTGATGGCGACCGTCTCGAAGATGACCGTGTTCGGCATCTTCGCCGCCTTGAACACGTCCTTGATCTTCTCGATGGGCGTGAGGTTTGGCAAGTCACGCTTGTTGGCGCACACGATCAAGGGAACCTCGGGC
>JAUQYZ010000190.1 GCA_030587475.1 Candidatus Sigynarchaeum calidifontis | reverse complement strand
GCATTTAGGTGGGCTGCGGTCGGCCGAGGCTCTTAGCAAGCGCGTCCATTCCATATTTTTGTTGCGGAACGAGCCGTCATTGAAGTTGCAAATAAAAGATAATCGGCGGCATCGGGCGGGCGTTCACTTCAAGCGGATAGCTGGGGCAAGTTACAAGGCAGATTGCTCGATCTGCAGCATCAAGGTGCAAGCGAAGGCTTAAAAGATGGAAAAATGAGAGGAGGCTGATCATCATTCGGACTTAAAACGAGCCTTTTTGATGTAAAAAGTTATAATTTCGAGTCACCTTGTCCACATAACCGAGGACAAGGTAAAACGCTGCTTTCATCGAAGGGGCATCATTTTCATATGACATCCATCGAACCAAGCACCCTGATAATCACGGACGATCAGCGCATCGCCCGACATTTACATTCGATACTGGACAAGAATCCGAAGCGGACAAAGCCGAATTTAATCGGGCCATTTTATTTCACGGCGCATCTTGATAACAAGAAAAGATACATCATTTTGTCTACGAACGGGCACTTGCAAGTGTTCCAGAATTCCTCTGTATACAAATGGTCGGGTATTGACCCGAAAAAAATCATCGAGGACGAGAACTCGGTCATCCCGGTGCTCAACTCGTTCAACAAGAAGAATTATTACGCCTTGCAAAAGATCCTCCAGACCGAGCGCATCAACGATGTCGTCCTGGCGTTGACCCCAGACATCAACGCCATCACCATCGGGTTGAAAGAGATCCGGAACGTGCTACAGAAGTCCCGGTTCGAGAAATTCCCCAAGAAGTTGCTTCTCTACACCCTCGATCCCGACGTGATACTTGACCAGTTGGCCCACGCCCAGCCCTTCTCCTTCGAGGACGAGAAACGTGCCGAGATCGAGAACTTGCGCAGTTATCTTGATGCAGTGATCTCGTTCTCCATCACCCAGGAGGTCACGTACACGATCAAGCGGTGCCTTGACATGGCTTCGCCCTCCTTAAAGAAACTACGGGAAATCCTCGTCCGCGGTAGCAAGGAGAGCAAGAATTTTCTCATCCCCATGAGCCGCACCCAAGCGCTCATCTTGCTCATGATCCAGGCGAACAACAAGCAAATGGCCGCGGCCCAGCCCGCCGCGGAGGAAGGCCCCCGGGCTGTCGTGGCCCGTGTAGTGCAGCCAGGGGGGGTAAAGATCGATGTCCCGGTTGACGGCATCTTGCTTCCAGACGCCAGCTCTACGAAAATATTTCTCGATTCGGTGAAGGACGTGAAACATGTCCGGATCAACGGCATCACGTCAAACGAGATTACAATCCCGCCCCCGCAATTTTTCGATCTCACGGGGCTCATCGAACAAGTCTCTGCCGAAACCGGTTTTCCAACGACCTATACATACAAGATTCTCGTGGATTTATATCAATCTCGCTTTATATCCTACCCGAATCCAGAGCACGGGGTAAAACACTGCATAACCATAGATCATGGCCGATTATTAAAGGAGCTCGCCGGGGTGGATGAGCTCGAGGACATTGCGAAGGCTGCCATCGAGCAGCAAGCGAATTCAATGGATCCGATGAAAAATGCACAAGGCGGGGTGCTCGAGAGCGGCATCTACCCGCTGATGGTTCAAGGCAAGAACTCGGCGTTCTTCAAGGCGCGGCCGAACCATTGGAAGATATTCTCGATCATAGCGAAACGTTACATGTTCCGATTCTTCAATCCCGCGCGCATCATGGAAAACCGATTGGCCATCGATCTGAAAGGATATCCGGGTGCAGCGATCAAGGCTTTCAAGGTCATCGATGAGGGCTTTACATACCATGCCAAGGAGGGTTATCTCGGCAATTATAAGGCCATCAACTTCGATGTATTCAAGAGCCTCGAGATAGAGAGCTTTTCCACGCCACCAACGGCCAGATCGCGCGCGTTCTATACTGATAGTTCCTTGCTCCACGAGATCAAGGATTATAACCTTGGAGACACGGTTTCATATCTCTTGATGATAGAGAAACTCATCGCCAACAATTATATCCAGGTTGTAAACAAGAACTTGAAACTCACCAAGCGCGGGGAGATCATTGCAGATTTTTTAAGGGAAACGTTTTCCTTCCTCGGCAACCTCGAGTTTTCAACCTTCTTTATGAGGACAATCCAGGAGATCGCCGCAACCCCGAATCCGAGCGAGATGCAAAATGCAATCGCGAGTGCGCGGAAGGCCATCCTGGACGAGTACCTCGTCCAATTTTCGCGGTCCCGCGAGCGCACGAACGATTACTTGCTCAAGCAAGGGATCAACCTGTCCATGGGTGGCGAGACGGGATATGACGTTGACCAGAAGGGCCGGTTCACGACCACTCCCGAACTCCACTTGTTTTGCCCTTGCGGCAGCCCGATGAAGATCATAGAGACGAAGTCGAAGACCCGCTTTCTCGCGTGCGAGAACAGGCTGGGCTGTGGAAAAACGGCCGCCCTCCCAAAGGAGGGGAAAATCACAGTCATCGACAAGCTATGCAAGATCTGCGGCAAGAACGTCATGAAGATCGAATCGCTAGAACGGGGCGCTTACTTCTTTTGCCCTATCTGCTGGATGGAGAGTTTTTCCCGAGCCAACGGAGAATCCATGGGCTATTGCGGAACTTGTGATGTCTTTAATAAGTGCTGGACAGCCGATGCCTCTGTTGGTAATGAAGAGGTGCTCGCTGCCCTGGTAGCGCAGCACGAGAGTGGTTTCGAAACGTGCCCCCGATGCCAGAAGTCACACATGGTCCTCGCGCACGGGATTCAAGGAGGCGCTGCCGCACGTCTCGTCTGCGAAAACCCGTTGTGTAACTTCGTGCTCGACGTGCCACAATCGCTCTCGGGGAAGATGAAGCGAACGGGGAAGAAATGCTTAATATGCCCGATGAATGCCGTCATCGTGACGGTCAAGGAAGGCTCCTCTTTTTATGTATGCATCAATTGCTACAACCAGCACTTGAAGCGCAAGGAGGAGCAAATCGGTTTTTGCTTGGGATGCGTCTATCATGATGCATGCTTCACGAACGAGTTAAAACGCATAGATATAAAGGAAAGCATCAAAAATTCAGTCCGCAAAAGGATAAGTGAAGCGTTTCCAAGTAAGGAATGAACCGTGAATGGTTCCCGTTTGTGCAAGACGAGGATTGCGCACAAGCTTTTTTTTTTGAAAGTGCTAGTATTGATCAACATCTATCCTTTTCGCAGACGAGCAGAGATGGGATCAAGACATGGCAGAGGAGAATCCATTCAAAGACATAGAAACACGTCCGGAGGACCTAGAAGAGAGCAAGATCAGGAAGGAAATGATGTTCGATATCGAGGTCTCTTCTGAATCGAATAGGAAAATTGCGATAGAGTTTTTGACAACGCTGTACAAGAAACATTTGATATCCTTGTTTATTGGAAGTTTCGTCGCCGCCGGCGTTCTCTTTACTGCCTTTATTATCTACGGGTCGATCACCTGGGTGGGCGCCCTAACTGAACGCAGAATGGCCTTGAACGGTGGCTTGTTGGCGATGCCCGTCGCGATGCTGCTCGTGATGTCGTTTCTCGAGCGAGACATCTTTGTGAAGGATCCGTGGTCTCTTCATCGCCTGGGGATGCAGCCCTTTTCGTTCACATCATCTAAGAAAGCACTCTTGATGTGCCTCGTCCCCTTTCAATTCCTCCTAGTCGTTGGTTTTTCGAATGACTGGACGGTTAACTCGTCTTTTTTGAATCCTTTCTATATTATCTTCATTATCGGCGGCCTTCCCGTCGTGATTTTTGAGGAGGTATTGTTCCGGGGCATTTATTGGAAATATCTCGTGATCAGGTTCGCGAAGAACAAGTCTATGACAATAGTATTCTTGATCAACGCCTTCCTCTTTATGATCATCCATGCACCTTCCTTATTCGTCATTTATTGTGAGGCGTTACTCGCCGGCAATCTTCTAAGCGAACTGGCCGTGATCTTGATTTTATTCATCTCGTACTTCATTAGCGGCCTTATACTTACCGTTCTAAGGGATGCACATGATAATCTTCTGGCTCCTATCGTTTACCACATTGCCTTCAACGTGATTTTTCTCACTTTCACGATGAACGGGCTTTGGTTAATCATCATACAAGCAGTGATTTTCCTGATACTCCTCACAATCCGCGAGATGGGGTGGTTTAAGGTCTCCCAGCAGCATCACGATAAAGAGGCGATACACGAATTCCAGAGACCAATTTTAGAGACACCAATGCATTCTGTGCTGAGGTGGTTTTTCTTAATCGGGAACGGCATGGTAATGTTCTATTATGGTTCTGAGATGTCACGAGGCAACACGCCCCTATTATTGGTATCCTCGCTCGTCATCGTCGCATCCTATGCAATCCTGGCATTTTTGTACGTTAAGCGGCTGCTATTTTTCAAGCTATCTGCATTAATGCAATGAGATCTCTCATGGGAACATTCTTTTTATTCCCCATCTTCTCTACATTCTCACACGCAAGTAGGGAATTAACGGCTTGATCTCACGCAAGTCATCTCCATGTTGCCGCAAGAACCTTTTTTCATCGTCCTGGACCCGACCGGGACGAAGGACGGCATCGTCGATTGCAACCTCATCGTGTACCCCGTCCTTGCATCTGGCGAGAATGGCAAAGTGCTCATCCAAAAGCCATTTCACGCATACAAATGCCAATTTTCCGATCAGGCTGATACGGAAGGTGATGGCAAGGAGATCTCGCCGGGGACAGAAAAATTAAGGCCGTTCCGCATTTGGGAACCACCGCATGGCAACGAGCGGGACGTGAAGACCTATTACGAGCAAAAACTGCTCAAGCGGCTGCTTAAGGAGGCCCGCTTCACGATAATCCCGCGTGACGTGCCCGACAAGCGCCTAAGCAGCTTATTTGCAATGTACAAGGATCTCCAGCTGAAGGAGATCCGAAGATTGACGTTTTGCTCCTTGTGCCGAACGCGCGCATCGAGATACATTGCTTTACAAGATACTGAAGCCATCCCGCTTGTCAAGGAGCTAAATCAATACGTGTGCGAGTCATGCGGATGGAACGTGCTTATAAGCAGGCTCGAGATGAAGGGCGTGAAGATCACGGCCGGGTTGCAAGAGATCCTCTCGGCAAAATTCAAGAAGATCCGCAATATCGAGAAGATTGAGCGGACATTCGACCCGAAATGGAACCCCATTGAGGACGCCGACTATTCACTGTACGATGTCTGCGATCTCGTCAAGGAACCATACGCGCCGGTCAATGTAAAGGCCGTCGCGGTCGACCAGAGGCTCAAGGAAGCACTCTTGGCGCAAGGCATCGAGGAGTTGCTTCCCGTGCAAGTGAAGGCGATAAAGGAGGGGCTTTTGGACGGCAAGAATATGCTCGTCGCATCGTCGACCAGCAGCGGCAAGACCTTGATAGGCGAGCTTGCTGGCATCAATAACGTTTTGGCGAAGCAAAAGGGCATGTTCGTGTTCGTCGTGCCTCTCGTTGCGCTGGCGAACCAAAAGCACCAGGAGTTCAAGAAACGGTACGGTGCCATTGGGTTGAAGGTGTCACTCCGCGTCGGGAAGAGCCGGATAGACAAGTCGATCGAGGCCAACACCAAGAGCGTGTCATTGAAAACAGCGGACATCCTGGTGGGCACGTACGAGGGTGTCGATTACTTACTTCGCGCGGGGAAATCATCCGCGTTGCCACGTGTTTCGACCATCGTGATCGACGAGATCCAGATGTTCAAGGACGAGGAGCGCGGCGGCCGGCTAGACGGGTTCATATCCCGCATGAAGTTTCTATTCCCGGACGCGCAAATCATCTACTTAAGCGCCACCGTCGCCGCCCCTCGGAAGTTGGCTCGGATGCTCGGCGCCACGATCGTCGAGTACAACGAGCGCCCCGTCCCCATCGAGCGTCATCTCATCCCATGCCTGAACGAGGCAGAAAAACTCAAGATTATTGGCTGGCTCGTCAAGAAGGAATTCCGCAAGGTCAGCAGCTTCGGCTACAAGGGACAATCCATCATCTTCACCAACTCTCGCCGTACCGTTCACGACGTCGTCGATATGTTGCGAATCGACGGGATCCAGGCGGATGCATATCATTCCGGATTGACCTACGGCGAGAGGATACGTGTGGAACGGAGATTCGAGAAACAGCAAGTTGCAGCCGTCGTGACGACCGCTGCTCTCGGTGCTGGGGTCGACTTGCCCGCGAGCCAAGTCATCTTCCACTCGCTCGCGATGGGCATCGAATGGCTGACTGTCGCGGAGTTCAACCAGATGCTCGGCCGGGCCGGGCGTTTCCAGAAGCACGACATGGGGAAGGTCTATTTGCTTGTCGAGCCGGGGAAATCCTACCACGCGAGCCAGCAAGGCGAGGAGGACAAGGTCGCGCTGAAATTACTCAACGGCACGCTGCAAGAATCTATGCCCGATTTCGACCTCGACAAGATCGCCGCCGAGGTGCTCGCATTCATTGCCATGCGCGGGAACACGACGATCGACGAGATCAAGCGATACCACGATGCGCTGCTGACCAAGGCGGTCTCCGTTGTTAAGATCCTGAACCACCTCCACCAGTCCGAGCTCATCTCCGTCAAGGATCAAGGCGCGAGCATCGCGATCTTGCCGGTCGGCCGTGCCATCACCGAAAGCTTCTTGAGCATCGAGGATGGCCTCAAATTGAAGCAAGCCGTGCTCGATTACGAGGAATCTGTCTTAGACATAGCGTCGAGCTTGAACCCGCTCAAGAATGTCTACGTGACCGATGCCATCGTGTCCGAGATGTCGCGGTACAAGACAGGGCATTCGGCGATCTCGTCGAAGTTCTTCGGCGGGCAGATCCTCGACTTTATGACGCTGGAGCAAGGGCAATTCTCGGGGACGGCGCTGAAGCGCAAAAAGATGAGCCGGTTCGCCATCGATATCTTGTCCCGCTGGGCGCTGGATATATTTAATTGCGATTGCGACGACAAGCCCTACTGCGACCACGGGGTCAAGAACCTGGCCCACATCATGGTGAGGCTCCGGCGCCAGAAACGTCTAGAACCCAGGCAGATCTCGCAACATCTCCGGGATGCATACCAGATACAAGTTTATACGGGCGACGTGTACGAGTTCCTCGATTCGATATTGCACGCTTTGGATGCCATCCAGCGATTTGCCCGTATATTCAAGAACGAGAAGATGCTCGACGCGGTGTCGCGATATCGAAGATCCATCGAAGATCCAGCCGCCGTCCAAGAAGACGCGGGTAAGGTCAAGCGGGATAGCGATGACTGAACCGCCAGCCGCGGTCAAGTTATTACTTTGTCGATTCCTTATCCCTTCCATATACCAATCGGTGATGACCACTGATGCAAATCCTCGTGACTGGCGGGCTTGGCTTCATCGGCGGGCACCTGGTCGACAAGCTCGTCGAGAAAGGCCATGCAGTGCGCGTGCTCGATAGCATAGAATTTCAAGTACACCAGGGCAAGTTCCCTTCGTATGCAAACGTCAAGGCAGAATACATCGTTGGAAACGTGCTCGACCGCGCCATGGTGAAACGAGCGCTTGAGGGGGTAGACATCGTGTTTCACGACGCCGCCGCGGTGGGCGTGGGCCAGTCCATGTACCAGGTTCACCATTACGTCGAGGCCAACGCCTCGGGTACCGCCATGATCCTCGACGAGATCGTTAATGGCAACCACCCGATCAAGAAGCTGATCGTCGCCGCGAGTAACACGGTCTACGGTGAGGGGCTTTACGATTGCTCGAAGTGCGGCAAGGTCGAGGCCCCACTGCGGGACGCGGAGCAGATGAAGCGCAAGGAATGGAACGTGAAATGCCCGAAATGCAAGGCGATCTTGAAGCCGGTTCCCACGCCCGAGACGAAATCCCTGGACTCGACCAATGTCTACGCGTTGACCAAGAAATTCCAGGAGGAGCTTTGCATGAGCATCGGTAGGACTTACGGAATTCCCGTGGTGAGCTTGCGGTATTTCAACGTCTATGGCCCTCGCCAGAGCTTGTCGAACCCGTATACAGGCGTCGCGTGCATCTTCATCAGCCGCCTCAAGAACGGCAACCCGCCTTTCGTCTACGAGGATGGCTTGCAAACGCGGGACTTTGTCCACGTGAGCGACGTTGCGGGTGCTAACATGTTCGTCATGGAGCACGCGGGCGCTAATTATCAATGCATCAACGTCGGGACGGGCAACCCGGTCACGATCAAGGGCCTCGCCGAGCAGATCGCGGCGAAGATCGGCTCCTCGCTGCAACCGACCGTTTCCAACGACGGACGGCCGGGAGACATCAGGCATTGTTTCGCTGATATCTCCAAGTTGAAGGGGCTCGGTTACAAGCACGAGTTTCCAACTCTCGATCTCGACACGCTCGTCGAATGGAGCAAGACCACCGTCGCCGTTGACAAGTTCACCGAGGCAAAGAAGGAATTCGACCAGAAACTTGGTATGAAAAGAATTTAGGGGGGACAACCAGCTTGGCGGCGGAAACGCAAGACGTCTGCATCGTTGGTGCCGGGCCCGCGGGGTCCATCGCCGCAGAGCGGCTGGCCCGTGCAGGCGCGCGGGTGTTGCTCCTCGACGGTCAACAGTTTCCACGATATAAATGCTGCGCGGCGGGGGTGCTCTGGCATGATATCGAAGACTTTCCCGAAGTCAAGCCCGTCATCGAGACATATAATCACGCAATGACGTTCCATTCCCCGTCCTTCAAGCACGAGTTCACCATCCGATCGGACGAGCATTACCTGCTTGGCCAGACCTACCGGGCGCTGCTGGACAACCACCTTGCCCAGCTCGCCAAGAAAGCGGGTGCGGATTTCCGCCAGGGGAACATCGTCACCGGCCTGGAGGTGCTTGGTGACAGGCGCGGGGTCGTGCTGGCCGTGAAAGATAGGGCATCGGGCAACATGTACAGCGTGATGTCGAAGATTGTCATCGGGGCAGACGGCGTGAAGTCGATCGTACGAAAATGCCACCCGGACTTTTCGCCATGGAACAAGGCCGACTTGCTCATCGCGTCCGAGCTCGACGTCCCGATGGGCGAGCAAAAGGTGCTCGAAATATTCGGGAAGGACAGGAACACGCACATCTTCATGTATTTCGATGACTTGCCCGGCTATTCGTGGATTTTCACGAAAAAAACGTCGGTTTCCGTCGGCATGGGCACCATGCTCGAGCTGGATGGCAAGACCTATGGTGGAAAGGCGCTAGCTGACAAGTTCAAGACTTTCGTGGGATTCCTCGAGCAAAAGGGATTGCTGCCGCCCGGTGCTGCAGACACGTCCAGGACAAACTACGCGCTCATCCCGTCCGTCTCGCTGAAGGCGTCGATCACCCACGGCAGGAATGCCTTGCTCGCGGGCGACGCGGCTGGGGCTTTCGTTTCGGCGCTCAGCGGCGAGGGCATCTACTACAGCATGCTGAGCGGCAAGTTCGCCGCGCAAGCCGCGACGAAGGCGCTCGCGGCGAGCGACTTCTCGCCAAGGATGCTTGCCGAATATCCTCGCTTGTGGCATGCCCGTCTCGATAAGGAACTCAACTATCAATACTTCGCGAAGCGGTACATGCTCGAGGTGAAGCGCCGCTGCGAGAAGGCGGTGCGCTGGGGGCAGAACGACGAGACCATACGGAATATCATGAAAATATTCTTCACTGGTGTCTGGAAAATCGACCGGGCATTCATGTTACGATTGTATGGCCATTACGTGAGGCTGAAAGTGAAAGACTTGTTCGGGATGCTCGGCGAGAAGGAGCGCAAGAAGGATTACACGTGATCTGACTCCTTTCTTATTTTTCCTTAATTCAAAAAGCAAATGCATCGAATCGCGGCTCGGAACGCGATCGCGTGGCGATGTATTCCTTCCACGGCCCCCGAGCGAGCCTGCTGATGTCGCGGGCTATCTCGTGATACGATTCCCTGTCCTTCCGGAGCCCGAACTCGTAGGCGAGCAGCCGGGCGAGCGCCAGCAGCGCTCCCGATGGCGACTCGGCCGGCTTGTCGTCCGACCCGTCCTCGTGGGCATGGGGATCATACTCGGGATAGCGGCGGGCGTTGAGCACCGTGACCTCGTGGCGCACGCGGCGCCAGTTATCCCGCCAGACGGCCGAATGAAAGACGGGTTCGTCGTCGACGCCCGCCACGACAGGCCTGCCGAGCCGCCGGCGCCAGCGGCATATCCACGTGGTCACCATGTTCCCGTCGCCGTTAAGATCGCACACCTGGCTCTTGAAATACGCGTCGTCGGCGACGCAGAGCATGGCCCTTTCGAACATCTCGAAGGGCAAGTGCTCGTGCGGCCGCGCGGCCACGTCGTCGGCGGGAACGGGCGTGTTGCCCGGCCACGTGAAGCACGCGATGTCAGGGTCCGTGATGGCGGCGAGCCAGTCGTCCTCCATGGCGTAATGGTGGCGGTAGGTGCACTCGTAGGCAGGGATGTAGGAACTCAAGTCCGCCCATGGCTCGTGTTTCACCTCGATATCTCCATTCCTACCGAAGAATTCCGGGAAGGCACGCTTCAGGAACTCGTCCGACGACACTTCCCATCCCACTTCCTTTATGTACTGCTCGACCGACGGGAATCCCAGCTCCTTGCAGATATCGGCCGCTGGCCGCTTCGGCGGTCGCCGCGAGCCAGTAGATTCCACGGCGCCCTTCCCGGTCATGTCATCATGTCACCATGCTCATCCATGGTGACGCGGGCTTATAAGGCTATCGTGCGCGTGGATGATGGGAAAAAAAAGGAAAATATCAACGTGCGCTCGCTTCATGGCGCGTGTGGATCGTAGGTCACGCCCGACCAGTCGGGGTTGCCCGTGGTCGGATAGTCGGGGATGGCGGCCGGGCGGCACGGCTGCGCGGGGCACTCGGCAGCGAACTGGAGGATCCACCCGAACACGCGCAGCATCCCGGCCTCGTAGTCGGCCAGCGAGATCGTGCCCGCCCGTAGCCTGGCGGCCAGCGTGTAGGGATGGCGGGGGTCGTCGTAGGGGATCGGCGTGCGCACGCCGTCGATGACGGGGCCGCGCGCCTCCAGCCAGCCATACAAGCCAGGCTCGCCGGGCATGGGCACGACGTGCAGCCCGGTCACGGCATCGAACGCCATGCTCGTGAACTGCATGTGCGCGAACTCGGCGTGCTGGCCAGGATTCGCCGGGTCGACCGGGACGACGGAATAACCCGTCGGCGAGTTGACATCGGGATCGATGCCATAAAAGCCGACCAGCGTCTCCTCATGGTCGCGCGGGGCGACGTCAAATGCAGTGGGCGGATCCGTGTCGGGTAATCGCCAGCCAGGGAGAACGCCCGTGTAGATCCCCGGCCAGTCGATGCGGTGGTAATTCGGCGTCGCTTTCGGATCGGCGGGCACGACCGCCCACCAGAGGCTGCCGACGTGCCACGCCTTCGTGCCGGGGTCCTGGGCGAGTTTCACCATGACCATGCGGGCATCGGGGACGCCGCCGATGTCGAAGGTCACCTGGAGCGAGAGATATCTCTCTTTCTTCGTATCTTGCGCCCCCGCGGTCCTCGCCTCGATGCGCCGCACGACCGCGCTGGCCCGGTTCAGCCGGTCGACGAATCGCACGATCGGGGCGACCATGCCCTCGTCGATCGCGACTTTCAATGCGATCGCGTCGACGCTCGGCGTCGCCGTCCACGTGCCCGTCGCGGCGTCCCATGTGCGCGGGTTGAGAACGTAGAAGGTGTCGACGCTCCACGAGCCCCTGGCATACATCACGTTCGTCGTGGGATGCACGTAATTGTAACCCACGCGAAGCAGCACGCGGCCAGCCAAACGGATGCCGGCGCCGCCCGGCGTCACGCCGGGTAACACTTGCTGGAAGGCCACCGTCGCTATGCTATTATCGCCGCTCGTCACTAGAAGCGCGGTGTGTTCGGGATCGACGTCGCCCGCCTCGGCGACATTCACCAGGATCTGTTTCCCGGAGACTTGCTGCACGAGCGTGGTCATCATACTTCGAATCCCTTGACCGTGTTCTCCACGGTCATGGAGAACATCCGGTACGGCGCGGCTAGCAAGGACGCGAGTGACGAAGACTGCATCAACGCGGCGAAGCTGATCGGCGCCCACGAGTTCATCGAGATGCTGCCGAAGGGATACCAGACCGTCGTAGGGGAGCGCGGGGCGATCTTGAGCATCGGGCAGAAGCAGTTGATCGCCTTCGCACGCGCCATCATCAACGACCCGCCAATCCTCATCCTCGACGAGGCCACGAGCAGCGTCGATGCGTATTCCGAGCTCATCATCCAGCGTGCGCTGAAATCCATCTTACAACAACGAACGAGCATCATCATCGCCCACCGGCTGTCGACAATCGTGTCGGCCGACGTGATTTTCGTGCTCGACAATGGAAAAATCGTGGAACGCGGGGACCACGCAAGCTTGATTGCCCAGAGTGGCCTTTACAAGAAGCTATATCAATTGCAATTCGCGGACGCCGACCGGAACGCGTGATTCCTCAAAGATGCTCCTTCATTCTTCGTTTGATAATCACTGCCCGGGTTTATGATATGCCCACATATCGAGACCTTTAAATGCACGGTAGGGGTCATTGACGTGCTATCCAGGTCATCGGTCTAACCACCGCGCCGGCGCGGGATGGCGCTCGCACGCGGGCCTGGACACCGGAGGTTAATCGAAACATGCCAGGATTCTTTGATAAACTAAAGGGTGGTTTTTCTGACATCGTTGCCAAGCTTGCCAATCAAGATGCCGCTCTGAAAAAAGCTATCGACGAAAACAAGGACTTTCTCGACGCATCATTAAAGCTGGTGAAGGAATCAACCGAGGCCATCGAGGCGTTGAAAGCATTCGCTGCAGTGGAGACCCCGGCGATCAAGCAAGCGTACATCGCCGTCTCGGAGGTGCTCGGCAGCATTGAAAAGAGCAGGACGGAACTCGTGACGAAGCTGCAAGCGCAGTTCCTCGGGCCCCTCAACAAGCTCGCGGAAGAGTACAAGAAGGTGGCCAACGCCACCAAGGAGGACGAATCTTCCACGAAGAGTCTCAAGAATGCCCAGCAAGACCTCGAGAAATCGAAGAAGAAGCCCCCGGAAAAGCTCAAGCCCGGCGAGATCGAACAGGCCGAGATCAAGGTCAAGGCAGCGGAAGAAAAGGCTACCAAGGATCACGAGATCTTGGCTAGCATGACCATGGAATTTGCGAAGATGAAAGTCGCAACGTTGAAGGAAGTCATCCAGACCCTCGTGATCCTGGAAGGCGAGTTCTACCAGATCGCATCTTCCACGCTCAGCGGTACCAAGGACATCATCGCCGCCATCAACGTCCAGAAGGAGTTGGAATCCGCGACAAAATAAACCGAGATCGCATGCGGCACTGGATTCGTCATGTCCTTTGTTTTTCAGAAGCGATCAGTCAATCGGGATGCTAGACGTGTGCTTCTCCTTCTCGCCTACCTTTTCTAGCCGTACCTCGAGAATCCCGTTCGTATAACGCGCCTTGGCGCGTTCCGGATTGATTTTCTCAGGGAGGTCGAGACGTGTCTCGTATTTTCGCTTGCCCTGGGCATCTGCGCTGATCTCGATGGAGTAGTCGGTCGCATCGAGCTTGATCGCGTTCTTGTCGACGCCGGGCAGCTCGACCACGACGACGATTTCGTTGTCCTCGTTGATCACGTCCGACACGGGCTTCCGGATGATCGTCCCGGGTTCTTTCTCGGGCATGGCCTCGCTTGGCTCCTCGTCGGTGGGCGTCGGCGCCACCTTGATGTCGCCGAATTTGTTGATGATGGGCTTGCCGTCCGGCCCGATGCGGACGCTGAAACCGTACACGAACGGCCCCTTGATCTCCGGCCTGCCCTTCTTTGAGTCATCCGGGTTCGCCCGCTCTGGGCCTGGAAGGCCAAGCTGGTTTAAAATGTTCTTCGAGAAGTTCATGAAGTCCTTGCTCTTGAACTGCTTCATTAGGTTCTTGAATATGTCCTGGAACTGATCAAAAAAGTCATCGGGCACGTCTCCGAAAGGCGATGCCTCATCGTCATCACTACCTTCGCTGTCATCGTCATCGTCGAATGGTCCGAAGATCTTGCGTTTCTTCTTTACCATGTGCTGCTCACCAACACGGTTATTTCAATCAGATCATCTACTCCAGACAAGAAAAACTCCCCTTAAATCATTGGCGCGACGCGATTACATGAGAAAGTCTCCAAGGGTCTTTTGGTTCCTCCCGGCGCCGCCGAACATGGCCGGCTTCATGCCGGCCATCTCGCGGAAGAGATTAACACTCGCCGGGCCGAAGCCCGCGTAGTGATTATTGAAGAACACGAACGTGTCACGAATGTCTTGAAACTCGGCATCCATTCGGCGCTTAATCTCTTCCATTTGTTGTTGCTTGTCCCGCTGGATGGCGCCGAACCATTCCAGCTCCCGGTCACCAATGAACCGGAACACGTAGAAGTCCGCGGTCTTTTTCACGAATGGCTCGACGTCCGGGTGGATGCTTCCCGCGATCGAGAGGTTCCCTTGCCGCTCGATCCGGGCCAATACTCGTGCATCCGCGAACCACGATGCGTTCCGGAACTCGATCGCGTGCCCGATGTTTCCGGGCAATTCATCCAGCAAGGCAAATAAATCGTCGGCGTGCCTCGCGTGAAAGCCTGGCGGCAGCTGGATGACCGTTGCCGCGAGCTTGGTGCCCAATTTCGTTATTGATTCGAAATACTTGTCGACCAGGGCCTCCAGCGACTTGTCCGCGACCGCCCGGCGTAATCCGTGCGTGATGCCCTTGAATAGCTTGGGCACGAACTTGAAGTGCTCCGGCGTGCGCTCCCGCCAGCCCTTCACGACTTCCGGCCGCGGCAGCGTGTAAAACGTCGAGTCGACCTCGACGACATCGAAAACCGACGCATAATACTCGAGCTGCTTGGATTGCGGCAGCTTGTCCGGGTAGAACGTGCCCTTCCAGCCGTTATACGACCATCCCGAGCAACCAACGTGGTACCGGGGACCTCCGACTCGATCAGCGAGCGCCACGCGCATCACCCATGCACCGGGATCTGTTTCAACCTTATTATGCCCGCCCGCTTTGGATCATTCACTCATCTCGTACCAATCAAACATCGCATAGGCGTTTCGACAATGAATATAAAGAAGTACCAGCTCGTGTTGATGCTCGTGTTCCTCGGTTTGACCCTCGTGGGCGCCATCGGGCTCAACACCTACCCCGGCGACATCATTCGTGAGACGCATGTCGCTATGACGTCCGACGGGGTCCAGATCTCGTTCAATACCTATCACAAGTCGACGGTCCCGGCCTACCGCCCCGTGATCATCATGGGACACGGGGTCATCGTCAACAAGGAGATGATGACGAACTACGCCATCGAGCTCGCGGCGCACGACTTCATCGTCGCGAGCATCGACTGGCGCGGCCACGGCCACTCCGGCGGCACGCTGGAGAATGACAAGCTCATCCTTGACCTCGAGGCCGTTATCGACGCTGTGGGGGTTCTTTTTCCAACTGCGAACTTGAGCACCCTCGGCTTGCTAGGATATTCCATGGGCGGTTTTCCAACATATCAATACGCTGCCAATCACACGACCGTCAAGGCATGGATCGGGGTCGGAACGGCACCTCGAGGAAATATCGGTAATATGACGAACCCGCAAAACGTGCTCGTTATCCGCGGCGAGAACGACGAGGCCTTCAGCCTCGATATGCTGAAAACGCAGATGTACAACCTGACGGGCGACGCGTCACCCAACGACGTGCAAGTCGAGCACCTCTACGGTTCCATCGCCGCGGGCAATGCGCGCAAGATCGACGCCGTGCCTTTCGCTGACCACCTCACGACCCCGTGGGATCAGGCATTCATCTCGGCAGCGACGGACTGGATGGTCCAGACCTTCGACGGCGTGGTGCCCGACCTGACGTTCATGGTCTACAACGTGCGGGCCATCATGCTCTTCGCAGCCCTGGCCGGCCTCGTTGGACTTGTCTACGGCATCGCGCTGATACTGGCGCGGGCGCTCGGGTTCAAGGACAAGGAGCCCGGCCAGCAAGTCCCGGCTGCCCCCGCAACAGAAACCGGTGGGAAAGCCAACGCCGAATTCTCCGCCCCGAAGTTCGTGGGGCTCTACTACGCGTGGACGCTCTTGCTCGTCCCGACGGCGATCATCCCGGCGATAACGTTCTTTCTGCCACTCTTCATGACGTCGTTCATCGTCACGCTCGTGGGCTGCTACTCGATCAACGTGGCGATCTTCTCGTGGCGGCATTTCAAGCGATCCGGCGGGTCGTACCTGGCAGCATTCACGGCGGGGATGCAAGACCGTAGGATCTGGTTCGTTGGTGCCGTCATCACCGCCGTGTTCGTGCCGCTTTTCTGGCTCGTGGTAGGGCAAAACTACCTGGGCTCCATTCCGCCGGTCGACCGGATTGGCCATGTCTTCATCTATGGTGCCATCATGTTCGCTTGCTACTTGGCGATTTTGACCTTCGGGGAGCGGGTACTGGTGCAGTACATCGACCGGAAGGTGCGGTTCAAGAACGAGAAGGTGCGCTACCTTGCCGAATCGGTCGTTTCCTTCTTGCTCGTTTACTCATGGTTCCTCGTGATAATTTTATTACTCTGCGCGGCCATGCAAAGTCTGTTTTTAGCCATGATCGCGATACTCATGGTGCCCATCTATTTGCTAGGTAGCTTCGCGGGTGTTTATCTCCAGAAGCTAACCGGCTCGTCGGTGCCCAACGCGATCCTCCAGACAACTCTACTCACATTGCTGATAGTGTCGCTATCGCCCATGGGCTCGTTGCTCAGCATGTTCGCCCATTGATCCAATCCCCTTTTTCACCTTTTATCCCCCCGCTTCGAAAGGATTAATTAGAATCATCACGATATTAACAGTAGAATGGGAGTTTCGTTGGCCTTCCATCGAAGTGGCCACGTGGCTCGCCAATTCGGCGACATAATTGCAATACCACGCAAGAATGGCGCACAAACGCTTTAGGTCGAAGATGACGTGATTCGCGGGCTGTTCGTGATCAAGCAAGGCATCGCCGTGTTCTCGTGGACGTACGAGATCAAGCTTGACGTGAGCAAGGACTTGCTGGCCGGTTTCTTGTCAGCTCTGCCCGCTTTTGCGAAGGAAATCGAGGAAACGCAGCAGATCGAGGGTTTCAAGCTCAGCGAGTACGTGTTCACGTTCAAAGCCTTGAAAAACTCCGATGACCCGGCGGGCAATTTTATGGTGCTGCTCGCGGACGCGAAAGACAAGGACGAGTCAATCAAGAAGACGCTCGATCTCCTCGTCCAAGCATTCGAGGCAAACTTCAAACTCGAAGACTGGAACAGCAACCTGGACATCTTCAAGCCGTTCAAGACCTTCGCCGACCAGATCATCCTCAACCGGGTGCCCACCCCGCTCGAGCTCTCCCCGGACATGATCGAGACGATCTCCGAGACCATCGCCGAGTCGAAGTACAACTTCCTCATCCTCAACAAGGACAACGACATCGTGCTCACGTCGCTCAAGCGCATCTCCAAGAGCTTCAAGAGCGACACGCTCAACGACATCAAGGACGCCATCATCCAGTACACGGTGTTCCCGCCGGTGATCGGGTCGAAGCTGGAGACCTCCTTCATAAACACGGACAAGATGTCCGTCGTCTTCGACAAGATTCTCGACTCGTACTTCATTGCCTTCGTCTTGAAGGATGACGACGACACTGGCCCGAAGGTGAACGCGTACGAGATGGTGAAGGAAGTTTTCGAGAGCCTGGACGAGATCAAGTTTACATTGACGACCATGTTCGTCGTGGAGAAATTTTAAACGGTTGGAAAAGGAGGCTTGCATTTATTTCTTCTTGACGATGTCGACGTAGATCTGCTTGATGACGACCTTCTCGCCGCATTTCTTGCACTGTTCGCCAGCATCCGCGAACACGATGTCGCCCTCCTTGTATTCACGGGTGCTTTCATCGCCACAAGACGTGCATCCGAGCACGGTGAACGTGACCTCGGTCTCGCCTTTCTTCAACTTTTCTATGCCGATGGAAGGTAAGAATGGTATGGCCATGATGATTAACGGAGGTATCCTTCCTTATTGAACCTAATCCGCACAAGTGTTAGAATAAACGCAGAGCAAGTCTCTATAAAAGCAAAAAAGATGAGTAAACTAAAAGCAGTATGCGCAATTATTTCTTCCCGCCGAAAACCCTGCCTTTACCGGGGCCAACGAAAGTGAGCATTATTGCCGGAAGGGCCACGCCCACGCAGCCCCACCAGGAAACAACGGCAAGGATTATCCACATTATCCACATCTTCTTCCCGTCCGCTACGAGGGCCTCCCAATCCTTGGCCCCGCATTTCACGGAGAACGGCTTGAGCACGTAGATGAAGATGAGGACAATGGTCACGCCCGCGAAGATAAAGTACATTATTGCCTGGCCCACGGCTGCATTAGCGGCTATTTGGAATGGGACGGCACTCATGGGATAGCCCAAACCTATGTAGTAATTATATAAATCCATGTTCGTTTGGTATAACCTTATCGACGGGATCGCAAGCAATGCCAAAACAATTGCACTAGCAAGAGCGATCAGCCATGAAAACTTGCCGAGCATCGACATTGGCTGTTCCATTTTCGCCCAGGTATCGCTTGATTGAGTTTTTTTTTCGTTAACCATGGTATAGCACCATTTTTACAACCTTGGGAATAACTAATCATTACATAGTTATTTCCTTGGCTTACCATATACCTTCCCTTCATTTGAAGATTGCCCCTTGTTTTCTGTTGGGATCCAATATGCCGACATGGGAAGGCAAATAATAAAGGAAAAAGCCGAGAGTTTTTATTTGAATACTCGCCCTTTACCCGGCCCGGAGAACGTGAGCCACAAGACAGGAAGGAGCAAGCCAATGCCACCGACGACCCACGACGTGCCGGCGAGGAGAAGGGCCATTAACCACATTTTCGAAAATTTACCACCGATCTTATCCGTTATTAACGCTTCCCAGTTTCTCGATGCGCACGATGTGCTGAACGGCTTGAACACGTAAATCACGAATATGAACACGCACACGCCGAGGAAAATGTAGTTCAGCACTGCGATCGTCAAAGCGCTCGTCGCCTTGCTTGAGTAATAATTATACAAGTATTGATCATAATGGTATTGATTTGCGCCTTGATAATTCACGTTATAAACGTTCGTGAACACCGCCGCCACGATGAGATCGATGAGCACTCCTATCAAGGCAAATATCCAGGCATATTTTCCCATGTTGGAGATCGTGTTCTCCAGTCCAGCCCCGCTGCTCGTCGCTTGGGGTTCCTTCTCCGCTGCCATATGGTATCACCGAAAATGCCCCATTCTCGCGGGGGAATCCGTCACTACTTCATCAAGGATTCTTGCTTCTTTTGAATGTTTCGACGATGGGGATGGCATGACATGGACTAGGCCGTTTTCGAGGTGCGCTTTTTCTCTTGTTGCTTCTGGATCTCCTGTTCTTGCCTCGCGAACCTTTCATGAATCCTTCCGAGGTGTTTCTTCGCGAGGTCCTCGTAACATTGCCGCTCGTCCGCGTCCATCTCCTTGACCTTGGGGACGTCGATGGTGAGCGTCAAGAACAAGTCGCCGCGGCGATTTAACTTGTCGCGGAACACGGGAACGCCGTGGCCCTCGATGCGTAGCATGGTTCCTGGCTTCGTCCCGGCCGGGATCCGCACCTTGACCGATTTTCCGTCCAGGGTAGTCACGGATATCTCGTCGCCAAGTAGCAATTGCAGATAATCGACCGCGAGCTCGCGCACGAGGTGCTTGCCGTCTCGCGTGAACACGGGGTTGGGAGCTACCGTCACGTTCAGCCGCAGGTCGCCCGGGATGTTGCCCGCCTCTTCCATGTTACCCTTGCCTTCGACGGGTATGACGACGCCCTGGTCTGGGAAGCCAGGCGGGATCTTGAGATTGATCTTGTCGATCTCGGTAACGACGCCGGTGCCCTTGCAAGTCGAGCATTTCTTCTTGATGGTCTGCCCGCGACCATTGCACGCGGAGCAACCAGTTATTTGCTGCATTATCCCGAAGGGTGTTCGGGTCGTTCGGGCCACCTGGCCGGAGCCGCCGCATTGCGAGCAAGTCTCTGGCTTGGTTCCTGGCTCCGCCCCCGTCCCGTTACAAGTGCCGTCGGGCACGCGGCGCCGGACGGGTATTTCCTTTTCCACGCCGAACACTGCCTCCTCGAACTCCAGCTGCATGTCCATTTCGATGTCGGATCCCTGCCGCTGCTGTGGCCTGCCAGCCCGCCGGCCACCACGCCGGCCACCCCCGAAGAAACTGCTGAAAAAATCACCGAATCCAAAGATATCATCCGCGTCGAATCCACCAACACCGGATGCATCGAATCCATGGGAGGGATCCACGCCTGCAAACCCAAATTGGTCGTATCGCTCCCGTTTGCTCGGATCGGAGAGGATATCATTCGCCTCGTTAATTTCCTTGAATTTCTCTTCCGCTTCCTTGTTGTTCGGGTTCAGATCCGGATGGTATTTCTTGGCAAGCTGCCGGAACGCGCGCTTGATGTCATCAGCTGATGCGGAGCGTGGGATGCCAAGCACGTCGTAGTAATCACGCTTTTCTTTCTTCGGGCTGCTCGTTGACGCCACCTTCGGTGGATGCATGGAGGATCCGATTCCTACCCCGCCAAAATGGTGGGTACAAAAAGAGTTTTTCCGTCGCGGCATCACTCGCGCCTAGATAAGACGAACGATCAGCACTTGTCGCGTCATTTTACCTCGCTCACAAAGCATTTTTATCGGCAGCACGAAGCTAGAGTTGGTATCACCACTTCACGAAAGGTGCTCGTTCTATGGCTGAACCGGTTAGACACGCAGAATTCGCTGGCTCATGGTACCCGGGGCGCAAGGACATGCTTGAACGGATGATCGAGACGTGTTTTTTTTCCACGTTCGGTCCCGGCTCGTTACCGAAGCGCGGAAAACCCGCGGGACCCAGTGGCTCGCTCGTCGGCATCATGTCCCCGCATGCCGGCTACACGTATTCCGGTGGAGTCGCCTCCAACGGTTACTACGCGATCGCCCAGGACGGCATCCCGGACACGGTCGTGCTCATCGCCCATCACGGCGGCTTTGATAGCATCTATCTGCAAGACAAGGGCTCATGGGAGACGCCACTCGGCACGAGCATCGTGGACGCGGATGTGGCGGGCAATATCGCTGCCGTGGCCAAGGAGATCAAGGTCGACAGTCGCCGCGTCATCTCGCTTGCGGATAACACGTTCGAACTCCAGCTGCCGTTCATCCAATACCTGTCGCTCGACACCAAGATCGTGCCCATCGCGGCTGGCTCGCGCACGTACAGCAAGATCAAGGCTGGAGCGAACGAGATCTCGGCCGGCCTTGCCTCTTTCTTCATGAAAGAAGCGAGCAAGAAGGTCGTCATCGTTGCCTCCACTGACCTCACGCATTACGGGCTGCTCCACTTCGGCTTCGCGCCAGCGCACGGCAAACCCGCGAATGATCAGAACTCGTGGGTGCGGAACAATGACAGCCGCGTGCTGCGCCTGATCGAGGCCCTCGACCAGAAAGACACGGCCGACATCCTGGACGAGGCGCTCGATAACCAGAACTTGTGCTGCCCCGGTGCGATAACGTTGGCGATGGAGACCATAAAACAGCTCAAAGGGAAATGCGGTTTTGCCGGTATTAACGTTCGCCTGCTCAAGCAAGCGACCAGCTACGACGTTGAACCCCACAAGGAGGGCGCGGCTTTTTCCGCGGTCGGCTACGCGTCAATCGTGATAACACGCACCTGAACTGGTGGAGGAGAACACCACATGAGAACATCAACCGTCAGGCTCGTTAGGAAACTGGCCGGGATATTACTCCTCGTAATCAACACGACCTTGTCGCTCATGAGCGCCCTGGCCATGTACAGCATCGTGGAATTCGCGAGCGATGCAGACAATTATGATTTCAAGATCGCCGATCCGATAACCTATGACTTCTCGATCTCGCCGAACGGCTATATAAACCTCGGCAACATGACGATCAACAACACTGGCCTCTTCGATTTCAACGACTTCGAGATAAAATTCGAATTCAACAACCAGACCAGCGGCGGCCAAGTGCGCCTCATGTCGTTCAATGGAAGCTTCGGCGACGTGTTGGCAGGCGAGAAAAAGGATTTAGAGCTCACGTTGAAAAACGACACGGCAGCAGGAAAGGCCTTGTGGGTAAATCCTGCATTAAATGACCTGTCCACGATCAATCCTGCAAATGTATCCGGGTTCCTGCAAGTGACAGGAAGGTACGTGCTGGCCTTGTTCCGGTGTAAAGACTAAGTGATTTGATCATTAAAAAGGGCTGCGGTCGGCTTTTATCGGTTCGTCAAGCACCGGAACATTTATAGCCGTGATCGTGGGAAGTCATTTAATGAACTCGCTCACTGGCTTTCCGATCATCGCGAGCTTTCTCATGGTGTTGATGGTCATATTCGCGTGCGCGCTGTTTCGGCGCAAGGGAAGGAGAGGACAAGAGAGGGTGATGCATGAGGGGCGCGCATCAAAACCGGTGGTAAGCGC
>JAUQYZ010000109.1 GCA_030587475.1 Candidatus Sigynarchaeum calidifontis | reverse complement strand
TCGTCACTCTTCGCGTACTGGAGCAAATTGCCTGATCTCGATGGAGGTCGACCCGATTCGGCTCCAATAAATGCTTGTTCAAGATCGTTTCGATACCTGGGGCGAGGCTGCTCCACGTCGCCTATCCCTCAATACCCGCACGTTCGACCGGCTGAATCGTTTATACCCATGCCTTATTTGTGTGGCGCCGCGGATCCATAACCATGCCTGGGAGCCAATCAGGTATATTTGGCCTCAATCCCTTGAATGCACGTCGGGCGATATGAGGGCAATATAACCGATATTGCCCGCTCTTCACGACCCTGGCTTGAACAGCATGCTGAGGGTGTATCTCCGGTCCTTCTGGTGGAACTCCACGCTCTTCTTTTCCAGCAGCCCGGCCAGCGCGATCATGACCTGGGCCTTTTCATGGCCCATGAGCGCGAAGTCCTCGGCGATCTTTTCTTCCGTGGCGCCATCGTCGCTGATCAAGATGTACAAGAGGATCTTCGTGGGGATATCGGACGCGTGCTCCATGATGCCCCGGATCTGGATGCACGTGTCTAGCGCCCGCTCCTTCAACTGCTGGATCTCGTTGGCGAATTGGAGCAGCACGAGTTCCGAGGCGGGTATCTCTGCTTGCACGAGCGAGAACGCTTGCTGCAGCCGTCTGTTGACCCCTTCTTCTTCCGCATGCGGCAGCACGAACTCGGCGAGCTGTTCGAGAAATTTGACGAAGTTGGCAGGAACTTCGTTTGGTAATAACGCGAGGGCGATGGCTTTCATCAATCCCTCGTTATAAAATGAAACCGCCTTGAATCCTTTCTCCTCCACCACGATCCACGGGGAATCCTTGTGGAACGAATGCGCGACGTCGATGGTCTGCACGTTGTTCATGTTGATCTCGAAGTCCGGTGGATATTGGCTCGTAACGATGGCGCCTTCCAGCGTGTCCCATGAGATGACGAACAAGCATGCTGGCAAGAACATCGACCCGTGGATGAGTATCAGTTGAACCGGTTTTTCCCGGAGGATATACATAGTGCAAGGAAATCTATGTTTTTAAAGGGGGTGTTGCGACGAAATAGCCCGGGCAAGGAGGGATCGATCACGTGCTGAGATCGATATCGCGCTTGCCTTCCCCGTCCATCGTGGCCGTCACGAGCACGACGTGCTTTTGCTGGTCGACCTTGACCTGGCCGTCCTTGACATTTACCTTGGGAACCTTCTTGGTGAACGAGAACAAGACGGGCACTTGCTCACCAGGAACCCCTTCAACACGCACGGTCGCGGCCTTCCATTCATCATCTACTTTCACGTCCGGGAACTGCTTGTTGGAGCACGTGACGAACTTGGTCGGGTTCCCCGCCATGAACACGCCGTTGATGATCTCCGGGCAGAGGATGACGAGCTCTTGCCCCTCGTACGGCAAGTCGAACGCTATCTTGGTGGCCGGCGATTCTAGCGGGATGAATTCCTGTTTCCAGAACAGGTACGCGGCGTATTGCCCCTTGATGGCGAGCTCCTCTTGCGAGATCGTCTTGTCCTCGACCTTCGATGGCCAAAGGTTCGAGATGTGGATATAATGCCACGTGTAACTCGCTTTCTTGCTATAGGTGGACGTGATGTAGTATTTCGCGTGCTGCTTGAACATGGGGTCGACGGGTGTCGCTGGCTTGTCTGGTTTGAGGAGAAAGCCGTCTTGACGGCACGCTTTCATGATGAGTTCGACGTTCTCGTTGCCGATCTTGTCCCCGGGCGCGACGGGGCCGCCGGACAGCGCTGCCGACAAGCATTCCATCTCCGGCCGCTTCTCCCGGTAGAACCAGTATACCTTCTTGTCGGAGCTAAAGAACGTGTCCTTGTGCGGCCAGACGCCGACCGCGTAGCATAGCATCGACGTTACCGTGAAGTGCGGCAGGTACCACCTGCGCGGCTGCATGCCGTTGTGGTCGTCGCTGGCGCGGGCTTGCACCACGTTCGGCAGCTTGGCCGCTTGCATGATGAACGACGACGGGGCCATGCAGTATTGTATAGTCATTCCTTGTTTCTCGGCGCCCCTTGCCATGTTCGTGGTCCATTCCTCGGCGAAATCATAGTCGTGTTTCATGGGGCGGATGTTCTCGTACTGGTAATTGAGCCAATCCTGGAGATAGCACCTCAATCCCCACTCCCGCGATGCTTTGAAGAGGTCGTCCCAGAAATCTTGCTTACGAGGTGCGGCGAACAGCGGGATGCCGAGGGTCTTCAACGTCGGCTTCTGGACGTAGAATTCATATTCCTTGACGAAATGGGACATGGGCGAAAACCATCGAGAGTGGCACATGAGCGGGAGCTTGTCCAGCTTCTCCCAGACGTGCTTGAGCCCGTGCGGGAAGATTTCAGGCTTCGGTGGCTCGCCCCAGTGCATCGCCGAGCCGGAGACGAAGATCTTGAGGAGCGCGGGGAGCTTCTCGTAGGACTTGGGGTACCACCAAGAGTCGAGCTCGTAGTACCCGTAGGGGAGGCCAATTTTCTTGTGCTGCTCGCGCAGGGCGATCATCGTGTCCTCGTAGTTTTTTCCTTTTTCCGTGTTGTAATAGTAATAGGCGCCGTTGTCCGTGTTGTACCCGAGCATGGCCGTGATGGGATTGCTGTATGGGTCGCGGATCTTGCCACCACCAGTTGCAGCGTGGCGCTTGCGTATGAGAGCCCCCCAGGCCTCGATGATCTTGTTGATGCCCTTGCCAAACACGATCGCCGACTCGAGCACGAACCCCTCCGGCGTCTTCTCGACGGTGCCAGCAAGGCCGGCGCTCATGGCCCTGGACGTCTTGTATCGGCGGATGCCCGTGACGAAAAAGTGGTCGAACGACGAGAATGCGAACGCGTTGAGCGCGTCATCGTACATGACCACGGGCGCGAGCGAGAACGTGAATTCGGTGCGGGGCGGGGCGAATTTCTCGTTCGCCCACGTGAGCACGTGCTCGTTGCTTCCCTGGAGGCCGAACAGCGGGTATTCAATGGAGGTCTCGCCGAACTTCCCCTTCGAGGACAGCTGGCATTCCCACGGGATGATCAACTTGAAGTGCAAGAGCGGCTCGTCGACGCCCCTCGATATCTTGCCTATCACTTGCTTGCCCGTGTCTCCCATGGCCCACGCGATGGTCGTCTCGAGCACCTTCCCGAGCTCAGAGGTCGTCTGCTTGTCCTCCTCGATGTCTGCGACGGCGAGCCGGTACTTTTTATTCTTCGCTAGCGGGGTATACGCGTGACCACCCATCTTGATGCGAGGCTGGCAGTTCTTGAGGAACTTCTCCTCGCCGAACTTGATGTCGACGAGTCCCGTGTCGCCATACAAGACCATCTCTGGCTTGTCGTACTGGACATAAGCGACGGGGGGTTTCTGCTTCCAATCGTCGCGGCCGGGCAAGAACGTGGCCGGCTTTTTCCCGCCCAGCGCCGCCCAAATGAATAGCGTCATTGAGAGGTAGAGTGCGGATCCCACGCCGGTTCTCACCTTGTTGACTACCTATAAGAGACATGTAAAAAAGACGTTACGATCGACCATCCGGCCGGAAAGACGCCTTGGCCTTCAACCGCTCGTTGGGCGGGAATATGACCTTCTTGTACATCTAGTACGGGTCGAGGGCATCGAGCCCGCCCGTGAGCCAGTGGAGATCGAAGCGGGCGAGGTGGATCGTGCCGCGATAATCGATGGGGCCGGCCTCCACGAGGAGGGCAATGGTCTCGTTATCCCCGAGAACGACGAGCTGGCCATAGGCACTCGGCCCCGGGTACACCTCCTTGGCCACGGGCCAGGTACGGCCATCGTCGTAGGACATGCGAACCGTGTAATGCGCCCGGACGTGCTTGTCAGTTCCGCAGTAGAGCACCCGGCCGATGTGATAGGTCACGTTGTCCGTCATGCGGTACACGCTGGCCATGCACGGCACGTCGGGCAAGGCCAGGTCCTCGCGTGCGGGGCCCCATGTGTCGCCACCATCCCCCGACCAAGCAACCAGCCTGAATGACCCGGCGCGCATGTTCAAGCACAGCGAACCATCGAGGCCCTCGAACACCTGGTCCTCGCTACCGACCCCGACCCCCGCGCCCGCTTGCCACGTGAGGCCCCCGTCGTCCGAGTAGATCACGTGGCTACCTCCGAGGCCCCCGCCATATGCAGGAACGACGAGCCGCCCCGCGTGCGGGGCGAGTTTCTTCTGGATGCCGACGCCCGGCCCGCAACCGTGCCAGCTCCCATCCAGGCCGATGGTGGCCGTGAGCTCTTGCGGTGCAGACCATGTCAGGCCACGATCAGAGCTGTTCACGTGGAACAAACGTGTATTGTCCCAGTTATACAAGACGTGCAAGTTATCTCTGATGGCATCATAGACGGGAACCATATTTCCTGCGGTCAGCCTGCCTTGAGGGTTCTCCGCAAGGATGCGGAGCGGCCCCCACGTGAGGCCGCCGTCCGTGCTGCGTTTCATGACGATGTCGATGTTCCCCCAGTCCGAGAGCACGTCTTGACGCCCCTCTGCAAAGGCCATAAGTGTATCATTTGGCATGACGACCATCGCGGGGATGCGGAAGTCATCGATGGAGCTGCCATTGTGCCCGGTGTAGATGTCGGCGCTGCTAAAAACGGGCACGTGCCACACCCCTGGCGCAAATTGTGCGGGAAATGCAGCCATCAATCCCAACGTGGCGCCGATCACGGCAAAGAGGAACAGGAACGCGCCGCCCAACCCGACCAGCCCGTTGGCCAACTTGATGCCCGACGGCGCAGGACCGACCTCGCGACGTACCCGCCTCGCGGCGACGATCACCCACACCAGCCACGACACGGACGTGCCGGCGAGCAGCGCGCCGAGCGAGAACAGCACCGGGATGGTGAAGAGCATGATATCCCAACCGAGCAAGCTGCCGCCGATGACCAGCATGCCCTCGAACATGTCGGAGAGGTAGAAGGCAAGGGCGATCGCGCCCGCGCCGAGGCACAAGTTCCATATCGACCAGAACGCGTTCCACACGATCGCGCGCTTGCCGCGAGGGAACGTGATAAAACGACGACGAACAATGCCACATAGCAAGGCGTAAGCGCCCGATGCAGGAACGAGGATGACCGTGACGTACACTGCCCACGTCGAGTCGTGCAAGAACAAGAGTTCGCCTTGAAATCTTGTGAAGATCGTGAGACCAGCGTAGGAAAAAATTATTCCGATGAGTATCTGGTATGCAGCGAGCAAGACCGTGCCAAAATCCCGCCATCCCCATGGCCGGCCAGGGTTCCCGGCATCGGGCAGCTTGGCTCCGTCGACTCGGTTCATTGTTGTTAACCTACCTGTACCACGCGTGCTTCAAGAACTCGTCCATCATAGCCTTGATGTTCTCCGGCTTGCACGAGTCGGTGATGTCGGTCGTCGGGCCGAAGATGTACCCGCCGCCGGCCTTGGCATCGTCGAGGCACTTGCGCGTGGCTGCCTTGACTTGTTCCGCGGTGCCGAACGGCAGGAGATCCGAGCAGTCCATGTTCCCTATCAAGCACACCTTGTCGCCCCATGCCTCCTTGAGGTGCTTGAGGTCCATGCCCGCTGCGGGCTCCAGGCTCTGGATCCCGTCGAAGCCCGAGCCGATGAGGCCGGGGAAAAAGGGTTCCGTGAAGCCGTCGCTATGAAAGAAGGTGAGCACGCCGTGCTTGTGGCAGTAGTCGTTCAAGGCTTTGTAGACGGGGGCGACGATGTCCTCGAACACGCTGGGCGGGAACATGACGCGGCCCTTGTAAGCGCAATCGTCAGCCCATGTGACGACCTCGAAGCCGGCGTCGCACCAGCCCTTGGCCACCTCGAGCAGCGGCTTGGTCACGAGGGAGGCGAGCTTTTTCAAGAAGGCGGGCTTCTTGCGATAGAAGTGCGAGAAAAAGCCGAAGTCGAAGGCCTCGCGTACAGGCTCGAAGCAGGTCGTGACCGGCACGGGCACGATGTCGTTCTCGTCGACAACTTGTCTATAACCTTTCTTCCAGCTATCCACCCATTCAGTGTTGAACGTGATGTCGAAGTATCCAGCCCCGATCCATTCCTTCCAGAGCTCCTCGGTGTTGAGATAGCCAGTCTGGTACTTCCATTCATTCCTGCTGCTCAATCGGCTTACATGGCCGAACCGGTTGACTTTCCCGCCATCTGCTATGGTGATGGCATTCGGGTCCAGCCCATGTAACGGTTTCCACGACACGGGGGTCGAATGCAGCCAGACCGCGTCGAACTTGTAGAACTTGAACAGCGTGAAGTCCATGCCGCTCACGAGCACCACGTCGTCATCGCCGATGGCGTCCTCGTACTTTTCCAGCGTGTTTTTCCTGAAATCACCCATCATGCCCTCGACGAACGACGGTACCCGGTCGGGTTCCCCGTCGTTCTGCAGCGCGACGATGAGCCGGTCCCTGGCGTTCATATATCTATCTCGGAGTAGTATTTTCGGTACCGATTTGCTTGATATATGAATCTCCACCATTAAATAAAAAGGGATATTAAATTCGCCGCCATATCAATTCCTAGAATGGCACGAAAAAAGCATCTCAGACCCGAGATTGACTATCCGATTCGTATTATATAGATGCTTGCTGCGCACCCCTGCCACTTCTACTATTACTACGTGCAAAGGCATGTACATGTGGCTCAATTTGCTTACGGAGGATGTATTCTTGAGGGGGTTTTATGCTGCAACAGCTCGAGCCATATCGAGCCCTATCGATTTCTGACCCCTCCACTCAAATCTTTCTTTTACTGAAAGCGGCGTGAATTTTTTGATGTTCATTTGCTTCGAGGAGATTTTCTTTACCAGTTCCCTAATATCGAAAACTAATTATTTAAATAGTCTTTCGACGACTTTATGGACTTCATAGACTTCATTGACAGCGACATGAATGGAGCACGCAACGTGCGGAACGCACCAACATCCCCGCGGCCACATGCCAAGGTGGAGGGCGCCCGTTATCGCCCGCTTGCTTGTCTTGACTGCCCTACGAGCCTTAGTTTGGAAGAACCTGGACTTGATGTCCAAGTTTGTCCGAGCTTGAAATAACGGTTCACCGGAAGAAAAAAGTCATATTAGTTTCCCCGCCTTATCTAAGAACTGCAGCTATCGATTCAGTCTTGGATGACACGTCCATGGCAAGAAAGAAGAATCCCCTTCCCGATATTGGTGAATGCGTTTTAGCGACTGTAGCAGAGGTATCCCCGACGCACGTGTATTTAATTTTAGATGATTATAGGGGATATGGCCCCGGCCGCGACGGTATCAACCGTGATAATTTTAACATCCATCCGGGCATTAAAAATAACGCTGTCGCTTATATGCACGTTTCGGAAGTCGCAAATTTCTGGATCAAGCAAATACGTGATTTCATTAAGGAGGGTCAGAAGCACGTGCTCAAGGTGCTCAAGATCGATAAGGGTATGGTATGGGTGTCCAAAAGGCGGGTCACCGGAAAAGAAGCCAAAAAAAAAATTACCGAGTCGAAACGCAGCAACAAGGCAGAGGGGCTGCTCAACCTTCTCGCGGACAAGCTCAAAGTGGACCGGGACACGATCTACGAGAAGATCGGCTTTGTACTCGACGACGCGTATGGTGGCGACCTTTGGGGTGCCTTCGAGGATATCAAGGAGCAAGGTCTCGATGCCGTCGCTGATCTCAAGTTCGACGTTGACGAGTCGTGGTTGAAAGAACTGGAAAAAATCGTCCAACAAAGCGTGGAGATTCCGGTTGTCAACATCACGGGCGAATTCGAACTTATAAGCTATGAGCCAAACGGCGTAGAGGTCATCAAGGAGGCACTCACCGCGGGCGCTTCGGTTCTCCCGCAAAATGACAGTACGATGACCCTTTCATTCCAGGTGCTTGCCCCGCCACGGTATCGTCTAGAGATCGTGGCACCTGATTATCAATCCGCCGAAGCACTATTAAAGAGGGTCGAGGCGAAAGTGCTCAAGGTAATCAAGAAAGGCGGCTCCGGCACGTTTACCCGGGCCAAGTAGTGCACATCATCGTTCGTGGTTGTTATGCCGAAGTCATTATCGAAATGTTTGAAGTGTGGCGCTTACACGATGAAATCGGGCTCGTGCCCGTCTTGCGGCTCGCCTAACTTGCGGCTGGCATATCCCCCGAAGTTCTCCGTTGATGACAAGTTCGGTAAGTACCGGCGCGAGATGAAGCGGCAGCTCTGGCTGAAGCAGCAAGGGCAAAAATGACCATGAAATGTGATGTTTTCCATATTGGCATTAGATTCTTGAGATGATGAAGCGCATTCGCCATCGGGGCGAGCGTTAATCGCTCCGGTGCTTTACCCAGCGGCCGGGCCATGGATCCTGCGGTTGCCGCACGGGTATGCACCTGCGCTAAAGTGTCTCGCCCGGATAGGGGTTTGGGTGCCGGAGGTTACAGCAGGAAGTCGCCCCCCTAATATCCCACTTGTGTCCAGACCGCGCCTCGATAAACTCGCGAGGCATTGAAAAGGTCGTCCCAGAAATCTTGTTTCCAGGGTGCGGGAACAGCAAGATGCCGAGGATCTTCAACGTCGGCTTCTGGACGTAGAATTCATATTCCTTGACGAAATGGGACTTGGGTGAAAACTTGCGCGAGTGGCGATATGAGCGGACGCTTGTCCAGCTTCTCCCACACGTGCTTGAGCACGTGCGGGAAGAGACCAGGCTTCGATATCGACGGCATCCCGAATGGTCTCAGGCTCGACGAAACCTGGACGCCACCGCCGCGGGTGATACCTGCCAGGTGGACTTTAAAAAGTCTGGCTGATGTCAACAAAATTATACGTCAAACGAGTTGATCCACGTGCAAATCGACGTGACATTGGATTATTCGGACTACATGTACAATTTTATCAAGGAAACGATTGAAAGGTTCGGCCCGAGAAATCCTTGTTCCAGTGCAGAAAAGAAAGCCGCGCATTTCGTGAAAGAAGAATTGGGAAAACACTGCGACGAAGTTTCCATGGAAACATTCACGTGCGTGCCACGGGGCCTGTTTTTATGGATTCCAGTGGCCATCACGTGTATTTTATGCTCTTTCCTATGTTTTCTTATTATCTACCTTGTTCAACCGCATCGCTTGATCCAGGTCGTGGTGATGGCCGGGGCGGTGGGCCTTGTTATCGTTGCCTTTCTTGTCACGTGGAACCAGTTCTTCAACTACCGGGAATTTCTCGACCGATTCTTCAAGAAAAGGGAATCCCAGAACGTGATCGGGACGTTTAAAGCTTCCGGTGAAAAAAAGAAAATCATCATCTTTTCCGCGCATCTCGATTCGGCGTTCGAGTTCACCTTGTCGAGGATCTCTGAAAACTTCCAGCGGGTCGTGGTTTTCTTGGGATTCGGCATCTTGATGGCGTGGTTTTGCCTGTCGATCGCGATCCTCACCTTGACCATCTTTTCTCTCGTGCCGCCTGGCGTTTTCACGACCGTTCTGGTCCTGTTTTTCATCGGAATCCCTGTCATGGGCTTTCTGAGTTTTTTTATCATGCCTGGCGAGCGAGCGAACGTTGTACCGGGCGCGATCGATGATCTCAGCGGCGTTTCAGTGGTCATGGGGCTGTCCAAGTACCTGCACGAGCGAAGGGATCTCATCCCGTCCAACGTGGAAATACGCTTGATCGCGTTTGGTTGCGAGGAGGCCGGGTTGCGGGGAGCCTATAGATATGCTGCCCTTCATGACAATGAATTGAAGCAATTGGATGCTGAAGTCATCAACATGGACGGGCTGGAATTGGGCACCAAGTATCACGTGATCGAATTCGAGCCCACGACCCGGACGCGGCATTCGAAGGAAGTAGTAGAAAAACTCTTGAACGCGGCCGCAGCAGCAGGTGTTAACGCGCACCGGTTTGGCGCGGGAAAGCTCGAGCGGACGCTCGGATTTGCTTCCGGCGGATCCGATGCAGCGGCGTTTTCAAAGGCCGGCATCAAGGCAGCTAGCATTATCTCGAGGAATGTCGTCCGAAGTACCCATTTTTACCACCTCCGGTACGACACGATCGACAACGTGGATCATTCCGCGATGGCGGGGGCATTGAAAACCTGCCTGGCATTCTTGCAGAACGAGGCTTGTAAGCAAGCATGAGTAACATGAGCTAACATGAGACATCTTTCACGGCAGAAACCCATGACGACATCAAATGATCAGGTAGGGCTTGAAGGTGCACTTCTTTCCTTCATTGAAAGAACCGTGTCGACGAGCGAGTTGAACCGGCTGCCACCCGAATATGGCGGGGAATCCTACATTGCCGAACCATTGGTCGGGATCGCCACGGGCGATGATCCCATGTTCAAGGAATATAAAAAACTCATCTCGCCCGATTACATCACGCCGCCCGAGCTGTGGCGGTTCGCGGGGTACCAGGACCGGCCGGGGACGACATCACAGCTACGCGTCATTTCCGTTACCTTCCCGTTCTCCAAGCGGATTAGGGCTGAAAACGCTCGTGTGACGGATTTCCCTACCGAAGCATATTCATTGGCCAGGAACTATGCAAATGCGTTGATATTGAATACGATGAAGGAAATGGTCATTTTTTTGGAAAAACGGGGGTTTCAAGGCGTCGTGGGCGAGCTCGCGGAACAATATAACATCACGATCAAGGACGTGATGTTTTCCAACTGGTCGGAACGCCACATTGCATATGCGGCGGGTCTCGGGACGTTTTCCCTTCACGAGGCCCTCATCACCGAAGCGGGATGTAACGTCCGGTTTGGTTCTGTTGTCACCAACGCGCCCCTTCCGGTTACGGAGCGGAAGTACGACAAGCCATACGCTAATTGCCTGCATTATGCAAATGGCACTTGTGATAGATGCATAGCACGGTGCCCGGCTGGTGCCATCACGAAGGATGGGCACGATAAATTCAAGTGTTGGATGTATGGCCAGAAAGTCGAGCGGTACATGCGAAAACGCATCGGGAAACTTTTAAAACCGCATTATCGCCGCCTTAATGGCATTTATTCCCAGTCGCAACCGCCGGTCGGTTGCGCGCTTTGCCAGTTCGGGGTTCCTTGCACGGATATGAACCCGGCACGCAAGCTCAATCCCGCCCCGTGATATGCATCGGGTAGCTCATTTTTACAGTCTCATAACCCTTTATCATCCCCCTCGGCAAGCTGCATCAAGAGCGCCGCGGCCCTGCTCGTGTTGAAGATACCGCAAATGCAAGGTTTTGCTAGTTCCGCCGCTGCTGCATCGACTGGGACGCCGAGATTCCGGATCCGGTTTACCTGGATGGCGACGTTGGCCGGGGATATGCAATGGTGCCCGCACATGGTCGTGAGGTCGAGCACCTCGGACCGCGGGAGCTTGTCCTTGCAGCCAAATATACCTAGCGAAAGGTGCACCGTGTGCATGGACAAGCCGGCCTCCCGCGTGGCAGCCTGGATGCCGGAGAGGAGCCCGCTCACGACGATGGAAATGCCCAGGTCGGCCTCCTTCAATGCCCGCAGCGCTTGCTTCACCTTGTTCTCGTCGTCGTACACCACCGTGATCACGGGCGAGATGGTCCACAAGCTTTCCATCATGATGTTCACCGGCCCATGTTTCTTGAATATCGCGCCCGCCCTCATCAGCCTTTCACTGGCAGCAGGAGCTGAATCGTTGATGCCCTTGGCGAGCATCGCCAGGATCACGTAATCGCGCTCGAGGGAACTCGCGTCCCCCGTCCGGTGTAACGAGTGGGTCATGCCACCCCGCCTCCAGGAGATGCCCGTCCCAGACCCACGTTCACCTTCGCGTTCGGGCGCGGCGGGAAGCCACGTTCGCTCAAGACATCAATAATTGGCAGTCCCCCGTCCGCGCCGGCCCTCGCGATCATGCCCACGGTGAACACGGTATCGACTTTGCCTTCCAATTCCTTGATAATAGCAAGAACATCAGTTAACTTGGCCGAGGGCACCTTGAACTCGATAATAGCCGAGAGCACGCGCTCGCCCTTCACGTCATCCTTGATGTGGCCATCCCCATCTGCCAGCAATGCCGTGAGCGGGTTGGCCTGCTCGTATTCCACGCCGAGGCGCGAGAGCGGTACCGTGAAGAGTTCCACGCTCGCAAGGCGCGCCCCGAGGCCAGGCCGCCCGAGCTCGATCGAGAAGCCGAGATCTTCCGGGCCGAACCTTCCCGTCACGTCGTTGGTTTTCATCTCCTCCGTGCCGCGCCCCGGAACGCCCGTGATCTTGTGCGAGCTGGCAACGTCGCTGAAGATGTTCCGCACGAGTCTCGGCCATTTCAACCGCTCTTGGATGATGGCACGTGCAGGGCAAACTGCCGTGCGGTAACACGTGGAACATTCGACGCATGCGTCCTTGTCGATCATCGCCTTGCCGTCCGCGACGTGGATCGCTTCCACGGGGCAGATGACCGCGCACGAGCCACAACCGGTGCACTTGTCTTGCTTGATCTTCATGGCGATGCCCCGGACGCCACCGCGGGTATCATTACCCGCTTCGCCTTCCCGTCGTTGATGAGTATCTCTGCATGCTCCTTGGGCATGTAGACGACGTCCTCCTTCTTGAATGGACCGTAAGTTCGTAAATCCAGGCCCACGAACTCGCCCGCGTCTTGCACGAGCCGGATCGTCAAGTAATTCGACGAGAGTTCCCGATTTATGCGATTGTCGGGGAAGATGTTCTTCCCCGCGCCGTAATTGAACTCCATGCCGCGCAAGGACTGGTGATACTCCAGCTCGAAGTCGAGGAGGCAATCTTCCTTCACAGGAATGCCTTCGACGGCGGCCGCGACAATTTTTTGCTTCCGTATCTTGAGCAGGTCGTTCCAGAGGTACTTGACCATCTCGATCTCCTTGCGCGTGATGGCAGCTTGCAAGCTGCCTTCGGCCAGGGTAGACAATGCCTGGTCGAGAGAGGCGACGAGCTCCTTCACGGATCCCGTGAAAGATGCAGGCAAGGGCTGGAGTGGCTTCGTTGATTGCTCCTCGCGCCAGTTCTGAATGAGTAGATCGACGACGTACGTCATGTCAATGCACGACCTCGCACATGTTCTTGCACAGCAGGAATACGGCTGCCCCGATAGACACTGTATCCGTCTCGTCTTTCTTGTAGGGGCCGTAGGTCTTGTCTTCGATTCTGAATCGAGGTACGTCCGACGACATTTTAATTTTTTCGGCCTTACCCTTGAAGACGATGGCATCCGTGAACGGGTCGAATGCGTCGAGCTGCTGGCGCGTGAGCTTGCAGTTCATGAATCCCGTCTTGCCGTGCAGCGTGGCCGGCGCCCTGATGAGCCTGTGGATGTCGATCGTGACAGGAACGTCGATGTCGCACCGGGTATCCTCGATGACCCGTTCGATGATGTGGTTCCAGATCCCCTCGCCGATGCCAGCGAGCGACCAATTGGTTATATTCTCGAGCAGTCGTTTTTTCAAGCTGTCCTTGTTCGCCTTCAGTAATTCCAATTCCTTCGAGGGGATCGAGCCAAGATTCTTCCCCGATTCGATGTCATTGATGATGTTAAGCAAACCATTGGATATCTTTCCCGCCCAGCCTGGATCCTTGAGCGTGAATCCTATTATGTTGTTAGTTTTCACGAGGAAGCCGATCGATATGAGTGATAGACCGGTCGCGGTAATGTAGTCGGCCATCTCGCGTCTCGCGTCCGTGCTCATTTTCCGAAACGCGTCATGCTCCAGGTGGACGTGATAGCCGCGTTGACCCGAAAAATAGATGTCCATCGAATCCACGGGTAAACCGAAATCCTTTACGAGAAAATCATCGACCAGCTTCCGGGTCTCAGCCTTCGCTTTGCCGAGGCACCCGTCGCACAGCCACGTCTTGTCGTCGAATTTGGTTCCACCGCATTTCTGGCACTTCTCGGGGGCCTTGCCCGTGCCTTGATTGCCGCATTCCTTGCACGTCCAGGCGTCGTGATCTTTCTTGCAAGGCGTGTTGATGTGGTCGCAATCGATGTCGAAGATGAGATCGCACCCGACATAATCCTTCAAGTCCATTCTATCCTTCCACGGGGAATTGTATAGCGTGGCACTGTGATACGCGTGCACCGGAGCGTTTTGAACCAGGAATCCCTTGTAATCCTTCGGATTCAAGAAAGCTTGATGCCGGATCATCCCTTTTTTTCCAGGAAGAATGAACCCGAATTCACGCTTGGTCAAGTCCTTTGGCACGAGGGATTCGAGATCTAATTGCCGATAATAAGCCTGAAACAACGCTTTGACGTAGTCGCTCACGCGTGACTCACCCTCTCAGAATCCATGGGCATTTGTATCATCGCGGCCATTCAACGCCGTTTCAGCTGCATCGACGCCTCGATCATCGGCCTCATCAGCGCGCATGGCTGCATTCCCGCTCGCTTTCTTCGCTTTAAACCACATTCTTCGCCGGTAGAACGTGAGCGGATTCTTGAAGGGGGTTTTCGGCTCGGTGCAGAACTTGCTACCTAGCTTCGGGTCATCCTTCTTGCACATGCCGAGACTTTCCAGAGTCACGCAGTTATGCGGCGTATATTGCGTGCGCTTCCCATGCTTGCCAGCAGCGAACTCGACTTGATACTTGGTTATCTTCTCGTTAAAATCTGGTTGGTTACGAAAGAGGCCGAGAACCTCGTCAATGGTCTTGCCGATCGTTAGCAAGAAGTATACCAGGAAGAGCCGCTCAGAATGGGTTAGGTTAACCCCCTTTGCATTCTTATCGATGATTGCGTTGATGCACGGCGGGAAGAGGCTGTCATCGACGGGCATGTTGTCGATCGACGTGGAAGCCGAGCTCGCCATCTTTTCCTTCACGACCTCCACGAGGCCATCATAGAACGGCTTGAGCAAGGGGTCGTTAATGAACGCGACCTTCAATGCATCGTCGCTTGCTGCCTTGCTTGGTTCGAGCACCTTGAGTTTGATGAGTTCTTCAAGCATTCGGACGAGATCATGTTTCCGGAGGTATACTTGTCCGTTCTGAAGTAGCTTGTTAACGAGTTTCCACGCGTGCGATTTGAACCGCGCTGCGACATTCAAGAAGTCTAAAAAGGGTAACCGGTACGAGAAAGTCACCGTATTGACGGTAACTCGCTTGTCTGCGGGCACTTGCTCCGCGTTGATCGCTTGATCACGGGCCACGAGCAGGACCGTGAAGACATTCTCACGCTCGAGCAAGTTACTGAAGTGTTTTGAAAGTAGATTTGCCATCCGGTGCGTCAGCTGGGGCGAATTCATAAACGCGAGGATGATGCGAATCCATGGATAGATGTACAATCCCTCGTCGTCCTCGTAACCTAATACCTTGGATTGTTCCTTGTTATCGAGTGCCTCCGAAATGATTGCCCTTACCTTCTCTAACATTGAAGCGTGGTTGTAAAGAGCTTCCATGGGAGTTAGATTCTTCTCTTTTATCCAGGCGATTCCTGCGTTCAAGAAAGGATATTTGCAGAGCACGTTGATTGGAATAGCTGGCGGTATTCGGTGTGTGGACATGGGAATGTTCTCAACCAGGATCGTTATGGAGGCAATATGGGTCAAGTGATAGACGAGTAATCGACGAACAAGTATGGAAAAAAGGAGGATTCAGCGCTACGCGCTGCGGCTGGTTTCTTCAAGTTCGATGTCATAAATCATTGTCCTCGCTGCCCGAATCCTCATCCGAGCCGCTGGAGCTGAGTTCTTCCTCGACATCGCTAGCTTCGAAGTCATCTCCGAAATCGTCCTCGTTCTGGTCCTCGACCCGCGGGGCGAGCAAGTATACGATCTTTCCATCGGTCGGGTTGCCAGCAGACGACGTAATCGCGCCCTTAATTTTCATTGGAATATTATTTCCAAGGGCTATCTCGAAGTTATTCGTTATCGATTGGATCTTGATGATGTTCTCGAGGAAATTGAGCGAGTAAATGCCTTCAGCGTCGTTTTGAACCTTCTTGTCGAGCACGCCCTTTCCTTCGAGGTCGATCTCGATGGCCACCTCGCCGGACTCGTCAGACGCGGTGAAGTTCATTACCTTCTCCGCGGACATCACCTGGACTTTCATCAAGTCCGAGATGATGAGCGCGTTTTTCACGATGTCGTCGAGCACTGGACCTTCCAGCTGGACAGTGGCGTTGAATTTATCCTTGAGGGTCTCCTCGAATGACTCCAGCAAACCCTCCTCCTTGGCATCGTAACCCGGGATCTCCTTGGACTTGATCTTGTATGTCGTCGTGGATTTTTCGCTTTTCATGGTAATGAGAAGCGTGTTCTTGTCCTTTTTATCGATTTTCAGTTGGATCTCATCGGTAGACTTTGCACGTCGCAGGATCTTGAGGAGATCTTGAACGTTGATGCCGATCTTGGAGTCTTCCGAGCACTTGTAGTCCGTGAAGAGCTCCTTCGGGATGAAGGCCAATAGCATCGCCACGTGACTACTATCGATGGCGTTGAGCTTCAAGCCAGTAGGATAGATATACACGTAAGTCTCTTCGATGAGAAAAGAGATCGCCTCGATGATTCCTTTCAATATCCTCGAATTCTCGAGTGTTGCATTAAATTCCATCTTGTCTCACGTGATCTTTTTACATTCAGTGGATTTTTATCGTTTGGTGAGGCGGCTTTTTATCGATATCTATTAACGGGAAATATGTACCCGAGTAATACCACAAGTTCGAGTCATAACTCCATAGGGTGCACTGAATTTGTGAGAAAAAATCCTGGCGAGTAAAGAACACTCGCCTCAAACCTTGTCCTAATTTTCTCGCAGGGCGCGATCAAGTGCTTCACTGAAGTAACTCGCGTTTTTCGATATCATCTTTAATTCCTTGAGCTCTGCGACGCGTTTCAAGCTATTGCGTGCTTTTTTTAGCGTGTTGCGATCCGTGATCGATAGTTTGCGTTCGGTTGATGATCCTGGAGCTGTGTATTTAGCCAATGTCGGCGAGAAAGCCGTGTTGTCC
>JAUQYZ010000056.1 GCA_030587475.1 Candidatus Sigynarchaeum calidifontis | reverse complement strand
CGCTTACCACCGGTTTTGATGCGCGCCCCTCATGCATCACCCTCTCTTGTCCTCTCCTTCCCTTGCGCCGAAACAGCGCGCACGCGAATATGACCATCAACACCATGAGAAAGCTCGCGATGATCGGAAAGCCAGTGAGCGAGTTCATTAAATGACTTCCCACGATCACGGCTATAAATGTTCCGGTGCTTGACGAACCGATAAAAGCCGACCGCAGCCCTTTTTAATGATCAAATCACTTAGTCTTTACGATTCGGCTTCCTCATTTTCTACTTCCAATCGCGGCTAGTGCGATGCCACCAACCATTGCGATGAGAGCCGGGTTCAGCCACGCTCGGAGGAGTGCCGGTGCGATGTAAACCGCGAAATGAATGAGGGTAACGACCAATGCTCCGCCGGTTGTACTTGTATTCGGTTTGAAAAACTCGTTCGTGGCACTGCCGAGGATCTGGAGAAGATAGGCAACCGCACCGACAAGCAAGATCCCGATACCACTGACTCGCGCTATAAGGCGGATCTCCTGCAAAGTCGGCTGGCGGGCGACGCGCACGATCCGTTTTGTGTTTTGCCAGAAGTCTCGGAATCGTTCAGGAATGCTCGGCTTTCCGGTTCGTTCTTCAGCCATTTGATGCTCACGACTCGTTGGTAACGTGGTTGGTAAAGCAACGAGACATAAAAAAGAGTATCGGGAGACCACCTGGGCGACCCGATCACTGCTTCTTGTACGTGCCGAAACTTGGAAACTTGGCCAGCTTGTCCTGGTCGAACACTGGCCCCATCTTGCAGATGGCCACGTCATCATTCTCGCCCATGCAGCAAGTTCCACATAGCCCGACGCAGCATTTCATTTTCCGCTCGAGACTGGCTTGAACAGGAACGCCAAGCCGCCGCGCGATATCGACCACCTTTTTCATCATTACTTCGGGGCCACACGTGATGATATTCTTGATCCCGTTTTCTTTCACGAGTTTTTCAACATAATCCGTGGCAAAACCCTTGGTCCCGGTGGAACCATCGTCCGTCACAATGCATAATTGCTTGGCCTTGCCTTCATAGAGGTCATCACAGAACACGTGATCCTTCGTGCGGCCCGCGAGGATTGCCGTCACTCGCTTATTGCGAGCCACGAGGTCGTCGATCGCGTTCGATATCTCGGCGATGCCGACACCACCACCCACCGCGAGGTAATCGTCCTGACTCAAATCCCACCCGTTGCCGTACGGCCCCCGGATGCCCACCTTGTCGCCCACCCTCTTTTTGAAGAGTTCCCCCGTGCCCTCGCCGATCCGCTGCACCGTGATCTCGATGTGATCACCAGACACGTGCGAGACGCCCATGGGAAGGAAGTCGACGTCGGGGAGCCACAAGACGACGAACTGGCCGGGCTTGTAGCTTCTCGCGATCGCGGGGGCGGAGATAGTGAATGTTTTCATGTCAACGCCCTCGTCCCGGATGGCCGTTACCGGTGCAAAAACGATCTTGTTCCGGGTGACCTCGAGCACGGTTTCCTTGATGATATTATTCAGCTCTTGCGTCTCGACAAGGCCGAGCCGCTTGGCAACATCCAGCACCTGGAAGCCCCTCGCCGTGCGCACGACCAGCACGCTCCACCCGGGGAGCGCGTCCACGACCCCCACGCTGATGTCCGCGAGCCCCGCGGTGCCATCGGCGCACGAGAAGCAGCTCCCCTTCGCGCACGTCTCGTACAGGTCGTTAAGCGGGATGACCGCGGTCTTGCCGCCCGCCTCGATCGCGTACTTGAACGCGCTCTTGTCGTGGTCGATCCACCGGATCTCCGCCCGGTCGATGCCTCTTGCCTGGAGATACGTGGCGATCTTGGCCGGCTTGGGCTTGAAGAAGCAGAACGACCCGATCGCGAGAGCAACGAGATCGTGCACCTCTAGATCCACTCCCGGGTGGTTTTGCATCTTGCGCAAGGCTTGTATCTCGCAACCGCTACCGACGACGGCGAGTGCCTCGTAGCCGTCGATGAGAGCGGCTGAGATCCCAGCGAGCGGCGCGTTGGCGAAGGCAGTCGCGTGGGCAGCTTGCAATATGCCTTCCTCCGTGTCCACGACGGATTGGATGTCCGAGGCGACGTGCGACGTGATGACGCCGTCGATGATGCCAGATCGGAGCGCCGCGATCAAGAGCCCGGCCTCGGCGCCACCCCCGGAGAGCTTGGCTTTGCTCTTGGGGCCGGCATACCGCGCGGCAACGACCGCGACGTCGTGCTTGAACTCGTTGTCCAGGTCTTGCGAGATACGGTCGTGCACCCACTTGTCCAGCAAGGCGAGGGGCAGGTCGCCGGTTCCAGTATAGGGGCACAAGTTGTAGCAAGTACCGAAGCCCTCGCGGCACGTGGCCGTGTCGCTGCACAGCATTCCTTGCTCGGCGGGACCCGCCGGGGTTATCTTCAAGTTGTCGCAGAAGTTGACGCAAGCGCCGCACAAGCAGCACTTGTCGGTATCGACGATCTCGGCCTTGAGCTCCTTCCAGCCCTTTTTTATAGTTCCGACCATTTCGATCGCCTACTTTTTCTCCTTCTCCGCCTTTTCCGGCTTCTCGGCGATGCGCGGCTCGGCCTTGCGCTTCTCGCCGAGTTCCCAGCCTTTTTCGAAGGCCTTGCGGTTCTGTTCCGCGCTCTTCTTCGGCACAGACGCATCAAGGGTCTTCAGTGCTGCATCCTTGGACAGGATGCCCGACAAGCTGCAAAACGCGCCGAATAAGATCGAGCTACCGATGACCGACTCGCCGAACTCCTTGATCGCCATCTCTTGCGCGGGGATGGCCAGCGACGGCAGCTTGGCAGCGGCGCGGAACTTGTTGATGATGGAGGAATCCCAGAGAACCCACCCGGTATCCTTGATGTCGCCCTTTTTCACGCTGCCGGCCGCTTCCTCGGACAGCACGAAGACGAAGTCGTACGGGCTCAACGCCTTGGGGTAGTCGATCATCTTCTCTACCTTGTCGAGCTCGACGACCACGTCGGCCCAGCAGCTGCCGCCACGTGCTTGCGCGCTGTAGGCCTCGGTCTGCACGGCGATGAGGTCTTGATAGTTGACCGCAGCTTTCGTGATGAGCTTGGAGAGCTGGATGACACCCATCCCCCCGAGGCCAACTGCATGGATCTCGTACCTGTTCATGTCATCGTCCCTCCATCGCCTTTTTCTTGACCTTCTCGTACTCGGTCGCGTACTCGGGGCGATCCTTCTCGCGGAACTCCCCGATGACGTACTTGCCGGCCAGCTCGGCTTCGCTCAAGAGCTTGGCCTGGTTGTTCCAGATGGTACGTGCCTTGATCCAATCTAAGAGCAGGCCGCCGGTGTCCATGCGCTGCCCCCCGTCATTCACGTTCTTGCGACCGAAATACGTGACGCACGGCGTGATGACCTCGATGACGGACGTGCCCACGTGCTTGATCGCCTTTTTCAAGTAGTGCATAAAGGTTCGCGGGTGTGCGACGGTCGTCCGCGCCACGTAGGTGGCACCGGCGGCGAGGGCAAGCTTGATCCCGTCCATGCGGTTCTCGAACACGGGACCGAGCGAGGTCATCGTTGACGACCCCGGGGGCGTCGTTGGCGCCACTTGCCCGCCGGTCATGCCGTAGATAGAGTTGTTGAATAGAAGCACGACCGAGTCGATATTGCGGCGGCATAAATGGATGAAATGGTTGCCGCCGATGCCGAGGCAGTCGCCGTCCCCCGTGAGGATGAGCGGCTTCATGGCGGGATTGGCGAGCTTGATGCCCGTCGCCATGGCCGGGGCCCGGCCGTGGAGGGTCGTGACGCGCTGCGACGCGGCCGGCACCAGCGTGTTGCCTTGCGTGTAGCAGCCGATGCCGATGATCACGGGGAACTTGTACGGGTCGAGCTGCTCCTCGACGAATACCTTGTCGAACAGGTGGAAGATGATGCCGTAGCCGCAGCCCCCGCAGAAATACGACCAGAAATTGCCGGTCATAAGCCCGCCCATCGTCGCGAGGGTGAGCGGCAGCTCCGGCTTCTCGTTCGGGAACGTCGTGATCTGCGGGGACATCAGGCTTGCGCCTCCTCGTTTGCTTTTTTCACCGCGGCTAGGATCTCCCCTGGCTCGTGGATGTCGGCTATCTTCGGGACCTTGTAGAGTGGCGTGGACAGCGGCTTGCAGCGCTCGACCTCGCCCGCCATAAGGCCGAGGTTCATCTCGGGCACGACGACCGCCCTGGCGCTCGCGATGGCTTTTTTCACGCGTTCGTAGGGGAACGGCCAGATCGTGACGAGCCGGAACAGGCCAACCTTGATGCCTTGCTTCCGCGCCGCGTTCACGACGTGGTAGCAGACGCGCGCCGTGAGGCCGTACGCGACGAGGACGATCTCGGCATCGTCGAGCATGTAGGCCTCCGTCTTGGCGATTTTTTCGATATTTTTCGTGATTTTTTCGGTTAACAAGGTGATGGGTTTCAAGACTTGATCCTCGTTGACTGGAATGCCGTCCGGGCCATGTGGTTGCGAGAACAGCATAGTCGGGAAGTTGGAGGTACCGAGGACGGGAGGCGGCGGGATCTTGACGTTCCCCTGGCTGTCCGCGAAGGTGAACTTCTCCGGGTTCGGCTTGTCGAAGACGACCTGGCGCGCGATGACGCGCTTCTTGATCTCGTTCGCGGGCGGGATGATGACTTGCTCGTGCAAGTGGCCGAGGTAGGCGTCGGACATGATGTAAGTGGGGCAGCGGTAGGTCTCCGCCGCGTTGAAGGCCTCGATCGTGAGGTCGTACAGTTCCTGGCACGACATGGGGGCGTACGCGATGACCTCGTACTCGCCGTTTCCGCTATACTTGCACTGGAACACGTCGTTGTGGTGCGGGGCAGTGACCAAGCCCGTACCAGGCCCGTTCCGCTGCACGTCGCAGATGACCAGGGGGATCTCCAGCGCCGCGGCCATAGATATCGTCTCGCCCATGAGCGACGTGCCGGGGCCAGAGCTCGCCGTCATGGCCTTGGCGCCCGCGACGCTCGCCCCGGCCACGGCGTTGATCGCCGCCAGCTCGTCCTCCATCTGGATGAAGGCGCCGCCCGCCTCGGGGAGGCGCGAGACGAGGTGCTCGGGCACCTCGGTGCTCGGGGTGATGGGATACCCGCCGAAGAACGTGAGGCCAGCGGCCATGGCGCCCTCGGCCATGGCGACGTTGCCCATTAGCACGTACTTTCCGGGGGGTATGTATCGCTTTTCTTCGTCGATCATCGTGATACACCTCGCGCGATTTGTTATACCTTCGCACCCTCCCCGGCTAGTTTTTTTTCGCCCGGTTGCTCGTCGATCACGTAGATCGCCCAGTTCGGGCACGCGAACTCGCACCGCTGGCACAAGATGCACGATTTCTCCTTCCCGGGCTTGACCCGGGGGACTTGCGCCGCGCGCATGTTGTACTCGTCGGATAGATCGAGCACGCCGGTGGGGCACGCCACGACGCACATCTCGCAGCCCTGGCACCGGTTCTTCTGGAAAAACAAGATCCTCTTCGCTTTCATCAGCAGTATCGGCATATGGATCACCGGTCGTGGAAACTCACGAATTTATCGTCCGGCCATGTCGCTCCGGGGCGAGCATCGTGCACCCGCTTCTGTCACTAGACCTTCAGCTTCGGCTTTTAAATCATTTACAACTAGCACATGATCGATCTTGGTAGAATCTGCAATGTATGGCAAGGCTTTCAAGAATTATTTTTTTCATCAAGTTTCAACCTCATCTAAGTTTTCTTGGGCTTTCCTTTCTTGCCAAAGTTTAGCACGTTTTTTATTGCATCTGTACCATTAAAGCTTGACTTCCAAGTTTCGGTTTCGTCCTTGATGCGACGATCAAGCTCCTCAAGCCCAGCTTCGACTTGCTCATCGTCATAATTGACGTCGATTTCATCTATTATCATCTCGACTTCTTTCTTTCCAGCATATAATTCTCTCAATATAAATCCACCTCGCGTCC
>JAUQYZ010000024.1 GCA_030587475.1 Candidatus Sigynarchaeum calidifontis | reverse complement strand
ATGAAGACAAAAATAATTCTCGATCTTCGCCAGTTGTGCATCCATTTCATGCAATGTTTAATTTTTCCCGTGATCTTAGACCCTATGAGCGCCACGATCTTGATGCCGGCGATGATGGCATTATAACGCGGGCCAATCACTTTTGCCCCATGTAACCAGCTCGTGCGCTGGCCATCGCCGATGATGTCCCCTCGTTTCTTCACGATGCTGTTGATGCCTTCGTTCTGTCCACGAGTGGCGTACACGAGTTTCCATTCGGTCATGCCAAGCGGGATAGTTGTCAGGCCTAGTTTCTTCTCGTCGTCCGTGCCATGCAGGCGTATCTCGCGTCGTGCACGGGTCACGTCATCACGACAACGTCGCTCCTCCCATTTTTCCTCATCCGTCAAGCCCTTGCGCAATCCTCGACACGCTATCTTTCGCAAAATCTTTTTCAAGATTTGTTTCTTCTCTTCCAACGGCACTGGTCCTCCACGAGCCAACGACATGGCTTGAACCTCCGCACGCCATGATTGCCGCTCCTCGATCGGCAATGCATTGAATGCTTTCGTCGACAATTCATCCAACGCTTCTGCACTTTTCACGAGGGCTTTCAATCGTGCCGAGTTCTTTGGATTCACGTTCACGAACGCGATTGAATTGGAATGTTCGATCGTATCCACGACGTCAGTTGCTGCAAACCCGGCATCCACGCACGTGGTCCACCGATCCTGGCCTATCTTGGTGGCTATTTCCTCCACGGGTCTGAACACGCCATCAAACGTGGGCACATCTCCTTTTCTGCCATCGTGCAGCATCCCCACGATAGGAATGCAATTGGCATCGGTGGATGTTGCCTCCTTGTGACCGAAAAATGTTCCCCTGGAACCGGTGCCAATCGACCCCGTCTTGTCTTTCTCGTCCACGGCAATATTTGTCGTGTCGATCGTCACGACGGTCACGTCCAGGATGCCAGCCTTGCCAAGCTCGATGCTCACGTCCTTGTTCATGGTGCCCAATATTTGGTCGATCTGGTGAAATCGAAGATAGATTTCGTTCTTGCCTGGCGGTCCACGATAAAACCCCAGCGCGCTGGCGAGCGAAAAGGTGAGTTGGTCATCGACGATCGCCCCCGTCTTCAAGAGCCCGATGAATTCGCTGGTAGAGGTGATTTTTCGCCCGTGCCAATATATCCACGCATTAAGGAAGGGCAATAACACGCCTCGTTCCAGCACGGGAAATGCACCAAGAATCTCGCTGGGAGGCAAGATGCCGATGAAGCAATCTGGACCAGGCGTCATTTGCACACGCCGATCGTCGAGAATTGACGCGAAATTGTCCCGTGCCATCTTCCCCACGTCTTGCTGGAATGCATCTTGCATGATGCCTGCAACCTGCTTTACCTCATCTCCCACGTGCTCGAGAATGCTGGCAAAATAATGGTACCCGGTACTACTACCAGGAAACGTGCCATCGAGGGCCGCGATCCATTCCCGCACCTTGGAAAATGATGGAGCTTCGAGGATCACGTGCAGGCCGTTCGGAGACAGCCCGAGGACGAGTTGCAGGAGCACGAGCGCCACGAATTGTGCCATTCGAGTCACGGAGACCTGGTCTCTGGTGATGTCGAGAACTTTCTGGGCGCACGAGATACAGCCATTCTTGACGTTGTCAAGACAATTCAAGAGCAGTTGCACGTGATCGGGAGGAATATAGGCGACCTTTTTGGGGATCGGCACGTGTATCATGCACGATGCTCGATCCGTCCAATATAAAGTTCATGACGTGATAGAACGGCATGATAAAGGCCAGGTAAAGGTTAAATAAAATGTCGGGAAACCCCCAATAAAAAAGATTTTTCCAGGAAGGTGTGAGAGTTTAAAGGCGTGATAGGGGTAGCCTCATGTGGCGTGGAAGTGATAGCATCGATGACCGAGAACGTGGGCATTAAAGGTGCCAAAACGAGAGCATGGGTCACCAACTGGCCGGACGAGCGGAGCTCGGCCTTGTCTCTGACGTTCGACGATGGTTATGCAAGCCATCACGAGCACTTGTATCCAGTCTTAAAAGAATGCAAGCTGAAGGCAACATTCTTCATCGTACCTGGCTGGTTGAACGACCCGTCTACGTCAAAACACGCAAGCCGCATCGGCACGTGGCGTGGGTTCGAACAAGTCGCGCGCGACGGGTTCGAGATCGGAAGCCATGGCATGACCCATGTCAAACTCACGAGGCTGGTGCCAGGAGCCGAGAACCGCGCTGGCACGCTGCTATACGAGCTCGCAGAGTCAAAGCGAGCCATCGAGCGGCATGTCCCGTCACGACCGTGCTCTGCCATTGCTTATCCCTATTCCTTGCATAACCGAGTCGTAGCAAGGATCGCAGCAAGGTATTACATGGCCGCCCGAGGCCTCGGCAACCCGTTCACCATAGCAACCGGCGCCATCATCGATTGGATGGATAGACGTTCGGAAATGGCTTGGCGCGGGAACCGTCCCCTTTCGAGTTTCAACCGCTGGTTTCTTACAAGGAGACACGAGATAATTCAAAAGCAACAAGCCTTTTTCCAGGAGCATGGGGTCGCGCTCAAGTCCGCATTGCTCGAACGGCTCGCCAGCAACATCGAAACTCGCGCATTTGGCAGGGGCGTGTGGTCAGTCTTCGTCCAGCACGAAATTATTCCCTTCGACGAGATAAAGAAAGTGAACACGTTCAGCCCCTACCCGATAGAATGGTTCAAGCCGTTCGCGAAATGGCTCGCAGATCAAGTGAAAATAAGGGCTGTCTGGGTTGACACGGTCTCCAACGTCATGAAGTACCTGAAGGAGCGGGACACCTTCAATTACCGCGTGCTCAAGGAAGACAAGAGCCGAATCGAGCTGGAGATCCATCACGGGCTTGACACGAGCATGTACGACTATCCATTGACGATCGATGTACTTGTCCCTAATACTTGGAAACACGTGGACATCACCACAGAGGGCAAGCGCGAGCATCCCGAGCACCAGGATACCTGGATATACGAGGGAAATACATACGTCCGCTTCAACGCTATACCCAAAGGCCAGACCTTGATCCTCGATGGTTCGTGAGATCTACATGTTATCCCACAAGTTTTTGAAGAGGATCTTGGTGATGAAACCGGTTGACGCGTGCGACATGCTCACGCCGACCATGTCCTCGGACATGTTCTTGACGTAGTTACCCGCGGCCACGATCAACACGTTCTGGTCGTCAGCGATGACCATGTTCGTCGGCGGCACGCCCATGAATTTAACATCCCCCGTGTCCTGGAGCGCGGGTACCTCCTTGTTTTTCTCGTGCTTGCTGGACAAGATGATCTGTGGCCGCACGTGCTTGAGCTTTAAAAGCTTGATCTCGTCCAGGATATCGGGAACAAGCAAGTCATAATCGGTCACGATCATGTAGAGCGCCCGGACAGCGCTGCGAATGACATTTTTCACGTGAACAAGGTTCGTGGCCTTTCCATAGGTGATGGAGATCTGGGCAGTCTGGGCGCTGCGTGTCTCGCTGAAGAAGCTCATGAGCGGTTCTTTCACGATGGCCGAATTGATAGCGAACTCCCGCTCGTATTGCTGCTGGATGCCTTGCAGCACGTCGATAGGCGACTTCGGGACGTAGGTGGACGGGCGGCCGTCGAGCTTGATGATGAACCCCTTCTCGATCATCTCGTTAAGGATCTCGTAGACGCGGCTGTATGGCACTTGCGTCTTCTGGGAGAGCACGCGGGCGTCGAGCTCCTTTTCCTTGAGCAGAGTCTCGTATATGATGATGTTGTAATCCGAGAATCCCAGCTTTTTCATGGCTTCCTTGACTTCGGGCTTGATCGACATTCAATGCACCTTTCATTCATCCTTGTTTATGCCATGGCTGGGGGGGAAGAACCCGTCGAGCTTGTGCTCGAGGCGGGCCAGCCCGTAATCGTAGGTCTCGACGATGATCTTGAAGATCTTCTCGCTCGAGATGGGGATGTCCACGTTGGCAATGTTCGGCTGCCGGATGGCATCCTTGTTCTTGCCGAGCAATTCGATCCACTGGTCGATGAAGATGAGCTGGATTTCGAGCACGTGGCGCACCGCTTCCCTGGTGTTGAAAGCATTCTTCACGAGATCATCGTATGTAGCACCCTTCGAATGGATCAAGGCGTGCAGGATGGGCACGCGGGAATACATGTTGTTGATGGTGATTTCTTGTAGCTCGGCGAAGATCGGATGGTCCTTTTTGCAATGCAAGCTTATGAGGTCGTTTTTCAAGTATTCGGCCTTGTACTTGTCGACCAACTGGTCGATGTTCTTGCCGTCGAATTCTATTGCCATCTTCAAGCTGATCTTTATCTGGGTAATGATGTTCTGGCGAACGCCGCCACGGACGTACATGTAATAGAAGATGTTCGATGGTATATTTGTGAGCAGCCCCGAATACTCGCGAGAGATCAGCTTCTTGATTTTCCCGAGCCCGTGGTCGAGTTCCCGGATGAACTCGCGCTTGATCAAGTAGATGTTCCTTCGCTGCTCGTCCGTCAAGGATTCCATTCGCACCACGTCTCGCTGCACGTGCGCGTGACACCAGCATCGTGCAAACCAGTATAACACCAAGATGACTATGTAAGGTCATTATTTAATGGATGCGCCGAGTCAAAACGAGGAAAAAGGATGTAACTCACTTTCTCTGGAGTATCGGTGGATTGATTAGTTCGGCCTTGCAACCGGGACACTTGGAAGGTGTTTTTACCTCGAGCTTCGTCTGCTTGAAAATGAAATTGCATTTCCTGCACGTGGCAGGCATGATCTTGAATTTGATTCCCTTGGCCTTCAAGGTCTTGAGTGCATGGTTGATGTCCGCGATGACGTTCTCCGAGCGGTCGCTGCCGACCATCCTTGCAATGTCGGCCACGCTCCGCGGGGCGTTCATGCTTTCCAGGTATTCTACTATGCGCTGTCTTGCTGTCTTGGCTTCTTCTTCGATTTTATCTGCCATTCGTTTTCACCAGTCCAATCGATCAATTTTCGGGAGAGATGAGTGAGTGTATTCCTAAAAATCACGCGTGTTCCATGCAGATCGATGCCATTCGGTTTATGGTCGGATAAGACAATGGCTGTTTTATCCTAATAATGCGATGCTTTTACCGTGAAATCTTGAGCTGGCTGACAAGGCGGTTCCAACAAGTAATGCTCCATCTCGGTCAAGGCGTTCGGGCCCTTGATCTCGTGATCGAGCAAGGGCACGCGGGTGATCGCGAGATCTATCGGTCCGAAGCGGCGCTCTATTCGCTGGAGTATAGCGGCCTCGCTTTTCACCCGCTCTGCGCAGAAAGGACAAGGCAATCCATCGCTCGAACCTGGATCGTGTATCTTATTGATGACCAGGTTTGTCACGCGAATCCCGAGCTCGCCCAACGCGTTGAAGGTGCGTTCTGTCTCCGCGAGTGCCATTGTCTCGGGGATCGTGACGAGCACGGCCGTCGCCAAGGCGGGATTCGACAGGACGTTCATAAATGCCCTGAAGGATTCGGCGATCAATGCTTGTTTCTTGAGCATGTCCCGCTTTCTTGCATCGAACACGAGGATCCGCTTGAATCCATCGACGATCTTGGCGAATTTCCCGAGATACTCGTTCATCTTGAATGGAAATTGCAAAGTCCTGAGCATGTGTCCGGATGGTGACCCGTCAACGTAGATCTCATCCACGGTCAATTTCTTCTCCCGCAGCGTCCGCCACGTCATGGCGATCCCTTGAATGATGCTCATCTCCTCGGAAACGGGCAAGAACATGTCGCCGAGCAGCTTCGGCAAGCTTTCTTGATCATGGATGCTGCATTGAATCGCTTCCAGATTGCTTGCATTGAGCGAAGACGGGCCGATCCTCGGTTCTTGTGCGAGCAACGTTGCAAAGCCAGGCACCTGGTGAATGCACCCATCACTCAAATCCATTTCAAGGGAGTCACCGAGGGAATGCGCGGGATCGACCGAGATCACGAGCACTCGTTTCCCCGATCGTGCCCGTCCGGATGCTAATGCGGCTGTAACCGTCGTTTTTCCAACACCGCCCTTCCCGGAGCACATCACGAGTTTTGGGAGTGCCAACTCCTTCCAATCGAGATTCTTGTCAAGGTCTGCCGAAAAAGGCAGTCGTATCACCATGCTCGTAAATCAGAAGGGGCTATAAAAAGGCCGATGCTGCCAACTAAGCCTCGTTTTGATGTGGAACGTTTGAAGATAAGAGCGCTTGCGAATGCCCCG
>JAUQYZ010000007.1 GCA_030587475.1 Candidatus Sigynarchaeum calidifontis | reverse complement strand
TGTTCCCATCACGGTACCCGGCGATGTTTTCCGCCTTCTTCTGCCCCCGGGCCTTGAGTTTCAAGACTTCAACCTTCAACCGGGCGTTTTCAGCTTCGAGCTCCGCCATCCGGGCGGCCGCCGTTCCGTTCCCAGTCGCGGCATCGTCCCCGGTTCCAAGCCCGTGATCACCCGGAATCTTCTGGAGGGAAGCCATCCCCGGCAGCACATCGCGTCGATGTTCATGCCCGTGGACGCTGTCACACGACGTTGCATCGGTATCTTTGTCGGATGTTTTACGTCGAGAGCGTCGCTTCCCTCGCTTCACGACCATGGTAAAGGCTAGCGCGACCATCATCGCGACGGGAAATAAGACCACGGGATGCACGTGATCGGATCACGGCACGACGGATTTAAACTTCATGACCGTGCCTAGTAAATTTATTGGATCTGGAGACTTAGTCCATACTTTTATTTTTCATAATAGGATCCTCGCTTGTGCGGTTTTAAGGAGATCCAACCGGGCCAGGCGAGCTGATTGCCATAAAACAAGCCAATCCACGTGAGAATCTGCTTCCCGAGTCCTTCCCGCTGTCCTAATGCAATGATGAGGCTGAATTTTTAACCATAGCTTCATGAACAATGGAAATCCCGTCAATAAAGGCCCCAGTCACGTCCATTCCTTTTTGAAGTCCCCTCGCGCCAAGGAGATCTGTCGAAACGCTTCAACACCCAAGTTATAGTTATTTTTAAATAATAAAACGCAATATCTGGTTCTGGTAGGTGTGTACCTTGGTCTTCAATCTTATTGGATTGGGCATTAAAGCACTTCGCGGCGGTGCTGCTGCGTACAATGCTGTCAAGAATAACCAGTTGAAGAACAAGATCGTGGCAAAGTACGAGGAAATTCGGCAAACATATCTCAAGATGATAGAGTGCTTTCAATCCAGCAATCCAGACGTCCGGGTGCAAGGAGTAGACTATTATAACAAAATCCCGGAATTAGCTCGCGAGTATGCCGAACTCATAGCACAAGTGAATGACCGATCCGTGCAAAATCAGCTAGCGAGCGCGCTGGATCCGATAGCCGAGCACCACAAGAAGATCGGGGATGTCTTTCGCGAGCTGGCCGAAAAGGAAAAACTGTCCAAGCAAATGCCTGCAACCCCTCCAGCAACCCCCCCAGCAGCCCCTCCAGCAACTCCCCCAGCACCCCCGGTCCCGGTACAAGTGCAACCAACACCTGCACCAACACTAGCAGCGTTGCCGACCACCCCCGTCAAGCCAATTATATCAACAACATCAAGCACGCCAAGAACATCACCCGCAAGCATTTCTAACCCGCTTGCCGGTTCAATTCCGTTTTCAAAATCGTACAGCGGCACCGCGCAAACAAGGACAGTTACTGCACCCACCACCACGCCGGGCTGGATCGATCAAGGGCGCCACTTTCTCGCGCGTGGTGACATCGAAAATGCAAAAAATTGCTTTCAAGAAGCACTTTCAAAGGGATCGAACGATCCAGATGCAAAGCTGTATTACGGTGCCGCTTGCTTCGAGTCCGGCGATTATTACGAAGCGCAGCAAATGCTCAGTTCAGCCGTCAAACAATACAAGAAACAACTCGCCCTCCCCTTTTCTGGTCTTTCAAATACCGCAGTGAAGGAATTCAATGACCACATCAAATTTGCGGAGGATATGCTCGACAAGATCGTCGACAAATTGAAGGAGAAAGAGGAAAGTACATCCGAGGAATTGGAGAAAGTGTCCAAGGTGCAGGCACCGATCTCGATATCTGACGAGGGGGAAGTGCAACCTAATCCCGAAATCAAATTACAAGCATTCACGAGAACCAGGCCCATAACAACCGCGAAGCCTACGGCAAGTGTGCGCCCGCTACTCAAGTTGGATGTTCCTGCGGCAACGGACCTCGATTCAATTGAAGAAAAAGGATCCATCCAAGAATATGCTAATGACTTGGCTCTTGATACTGAACAAGGCGCTGCCGAAGCAGATAACGCCGGAACCGTAGATGAACAGGTAACCAATTTCGACATAACTGCGCTCAGCGAGGAGCCAATTTCTCCAGAGCCGCAACCAGAACCGGAACCTGAGCCTCAAGTCGAACCTAAGGCTGAACCCGAAAAAGCGCCTCCGATCAAGAAGGAACCAAACTTCGCTTGCCCCGGTTGCGGGAAGTTCTACAAGATCCACGCTCCGAACCCGGATCTCGTTTATGCTTGTTCCGAGTGTGGATTGCCCGTCAATCGCGTTTTCAAGTGCCCGCATTGCTCGCAGCACATGGCCCTCCCCCAGGACCAATTCAAGCAAGTCATCGGGATATCGATCCCGTGCGTGTACTGCAACGAACCGTTCACGCCTTGAACGATCCGTCACGCCGTGTCGATATAATTAGCGCCCGCTAGGGCACACAAGTAATGTTCGATTTATTTCAGAAAATCGTATATAGTATCATTCTTTCGGCGCATCGAGCACCACGTCCTGGCGCCGCAGCTCGGCCTGCAATATTTTCACGTCGAGTGCCCGCGGTTCCACGCCGTGCTTCACGCAAAGCGCCGCTGCGACGCCCGATGCCTGGCCAACGATCAGCGTGGAAGATATGCCTCGATGCGAGTTCAGCGCCGTGAGGTGCTCATCGGCATCCTCCGTCTCGACGCTCACGCAGCGGGACCCGAATAGCAAGCCGTCGACGTTCGCGGCGACCAGGCACCGGTAAGGGATGTCGTATCCGTATTCCCCGCCCGGCGCGCGGCGCCCGACATCGTGCCCCGTGTGGCGGCCGACGACGTCATCGAACCGCCGGTGTTCCACGATGTCCGCCCGCGTGAGCCGATACACCCCGTTCGGGATCCGGGTCTGGCGGAAGCCGATGGACGAGACCGTCCGGTCGATGAAAGACGCACCCCACCCGGGCAAGTAGGAATGCACGCGGGCTTGCGCCGCCACGGCCTTCAACTGCCCGATCTCTGCCTTGGACACGAGAAGCGGGTCGACCTGGCTCCAGCGGAAGCTCGGGCCTTCGATGGCGAACGTGCCGAGATGTTTCATCTTGCCGCCGCATTCGACCTTTCGCGTGCGGACGGTCTTCACGTAAAAATTCACTTGCGGGACGGCACCAGACTTTTCGAGTTGATCTATGAGCCCGGGTTCCTTGTCGAAGGCCTCGTCCATCACGGGCGTGAACCCCTTGCACAAGATGGTTTTACCCTGATTTACGTGGTCGAGCATCTGCTGCTCGTTATTGGGGTAGAAGGGCGTGCCGCCATGCTTGCCGAAGACTCCATCCTTCACGAACGTTTCCAAATCGACGCCACCGATCCACGCGTATGCTTGCATGGCCATCGCCTGCACCTTGGGAACGTGGGCCTCCCCCATCCAGTACGACACGTCCGCGTTCGCGGAGCAGTCCACGACGATCTTCGCCTTGATCGCATATCGCCCGTTGATGGTCTCCACGAACACGCCGCGCGGGGCTGGTTTACCCGTTGACTTGTCCGGCGGCAGCACGTTCACCGCCCGCGCGTGCAGCAAGACATCAACACCTGCTTCCTCGCACATCTCGACCAGCACGAGCTTGATATCCTCGACCTCGAGCGGCACGTCGTTGCTTGCCCTGCCGTCGGGGACGTCCTTGAAAGGCGGGCCCTTGCCGTCGAGCCATTCCTTGAATAGCGGGTCGCTATGGCCCTTCTCGACGATCCGCCGGATCATCTCCTTCCCGATGCCGCGGGCGATGACTTGCCCCGCGTTGTTCGTGAACTCGCGGAACTCCCAGTGAACGACCATGCAGCCAACCGCTTGGCCGCCCAAAAAACCGTTCTGCTCGACCAGCAGCACCTTGGCAGCGGGATTCGCCCGCTTGGCCGAGACAGCCGCTGCCACCCCGGATTGCGACCCGCCGATCACGAGCACGTCGGTCGTTGCCAGCACGGGCACCTGCCGCGCGGGCTCGGTTATGGTTTCAGTGACCATGTTCCTCGCTCACGGATCCACGTGGGTGCGTATAACCCTTCGTGCGAGTGCATTCTTATTACCATGCGAGTTGACGGACGATCATGCCAGGTACATCACACATCGTCTTTTGCCTGGGCCTCTCCTTATTCCTTTTCAAGGCCACCCACGGCAAGTTTTCCGCAAAGCACGCCCATCATCTTCACGGTCAACACGCTCGTCGGCCCGGACATGTTCGGTTTTCTCGAATGGGGAGATCCGGTTTACTGGTTCTTCCACGGGTACGGGTGGATCGTCGTTGCCATCCCCCTCGCGTTCGCCTGGTCTATCTTCACGATGTTCTCGCTCCGGTGGGTGCCGTTCAAGGTCACCAAGCGGGATCCTGCCAAGGAGGCAATCATCACGATCCCGGAAGTCTTTTGCTTGATCGCGGCTGGCGGAATCTCACACCTTTGCATCGACATCATCGGCCACCCGCCTACCGTGATCATCGACAGTAACGTCGTCCCGTGGGGCGCCATCTGGTTCGGCGACAACTGGTGGTTTTCCATCGACTCGATACTAGCAACGGGTGATTTCCCGTGCGGCCAAACCGGATTGCCCGGGTTCTTCCCGTACCTCGTGTCCGTCCTTGCCATCACGCTCTTGCTCATGATGTTCGTCATGCAGCGGAGCAGCAAGCACTTCCAGATCGCGTCGGTCATCGCCATCCTGGCCGCCGTCGTGCCGCTCGTCATTGCCTTCGTGGGCCCGCTCTTGTCCGGATCCGAACCTGTTGCGTACCAGCTAACCGGCGGGGAAGCAGATCTTGGCGTCGATGTTTTCATCGGCTTGTTTTTCTTCGTGCCGCTCGTTTTACTCTGGATGAGTTACGATGGCATTCCTTTCGTCAAGAAGCGTGGCTTGCGCGCTGCCATCGAGCGCATCGAGGCGGAAGAGCGTGCCAGCGCGAAGCAGCGCGTCGCGGAAGTGATCGCTGCCGCGAAAACGCGCGAGAATCGAGACTAGAAAAAAAGATGCTCGCTCCTACTTCCCTACCTTTTCCTTCCATCTCGCGTACAAGTCGCGGATAACGCCGTACGCGAGCTTCGGGCTGCGGAACTCGTCGACCATGCCCTTGTTGTTGTAGCTGCGCGGGCGCCCGTCGGGACGATCGGGCAGATCGACCCGCGTGTCCGAGTACATCCACGTCCACGTGCCGCCGATGAAATCGTCGTGCTTCATGCACTCGGAGATGTAGTACCGCAAGAACTCTGCCTGGTAGTCCTCCGACCACTTGGACGCTTGCCAGCTGCGGTACCCGCGCAAGCCCTCGGCGCCGAACTCGGTCAGCACGATCGGCCTTGGCGGCCCGAGTTCGTGGTTCTCGTCGAGCAAGATCTCGTGAACCAAGTTCACCTCTTGCATGAAGTCCGCCATCTCGCCGCTGTACCATCCCTTGTACATGTTCATCGTGACGAAATCGGACAGCACGTGACAGCGATCCATGGCCCCCTTGTTCGACACGTGGATGACCATGCGCTCGCCCTTGTCGACCGCCCGGACGTGCTTGTACAGCGCCTCGTGGAAGGCGAGGCCCTCCCTTGTCTCCGTGTGGCACTCGTTGCTCACCGACCACGCGACCAGGCACACGTGGTTCTTGTCCCGGTCGTGCATCTCGTCGAAGTATCGCTTGGCCGTCGCGAGGACGCCCGGGTCCGCCATCGTTGGCGCGTCGAGCGAGTAGGCCGGGATCTCCTCGACGAAGAGGAGGCCGAGCTCGTCGCAAAAATCGAGCAATGCCTTGTCAACCGGGTGGTGCGAACCGCGGAAGCAGTTGATGCCGGCACCCTTCATCTTCACGAGATCCTGGTACCGGAGGGCATCTGGCAGGGCGAGGCCAAAGTCCGGGTGATCCTCGTGCCGGTTGGTGCCGAGCATGACGAAACGCTTGTTGTTCAGGTAGAATTTCTCCCCGCGTATCTCGAACTTCTTGAACCCCCACTTCCACGTGCGCTCGTCGACCTTCTGGTTCTTGCCATCGAGGATGCGGAACGTAACGCGGTATAGAGCAGGGGAATCGGGAGACCAGAGCGTGATGACGGAGGGGTCGAGTGCCAGCTCGAAGTCTTGCTCTGCCTTGCCCCCCGCGACGACCGTGACCATCTCGATGGCCGACACGAGCTTCTTGCCGGTGGAGCCGTCCGCGAGTTCCACCTGCACCGCGCCGGGGAGGCTCGCGGGGGACCGGTTCTCCATCACGACGCAGGCGAGCAGCGAGATCTTCGCGGGCCTGGCCGAATCGCCGTCCGGGAACTCCATGGGGCCCCGGATCTCGTAATCCGAGATGCGCACGAGCGGCTTCACGACGAGCTTCACGCCCCGGTGGATGCCGTTGTAGTTGAACCAGTCGACCTTGCGCGTCCAGGGCAGCCAGTCCTTGTGTCCCCATGAGTTATCGACGAGCACGACCAGCTGGTTGTCCTCCGATCCGGAGGGGTCGTGGTTCAAGAAAGCGCCGACATCGAACGAGAATTCCGTGTACCCGTTCTCGTGCTGGCCGATGTACTTGCCGTTCAGCCAGGCAGTCGCCTTGTAGTTCACCCCGCCGAACTTGAGGCTGACGAGGTGATCACCTGCCCCCGCGGGGGTCTTGAAGGAGACCTTGTAGAACACCTTGCCGAAGAACCTGAACAGCGACTTGTCGTGCAAGTTCGTGACGGACGGCACGATGCACTTTTTCCACGGCCTCGTCGCCACGAGGTCGCCCAACCGCGCCTCGAACGCCGGCCCGTCAACCTCCTTGAACTCGTTCTTCGTGTCGGCGAAATATGCCCAGATCCCATCAAGGGAGATCTCATGTCTCATGGAGTGGTCCGTTGCGCCCTAGAGATATAAACCGATGGACGATAAAAGAAGGGACTAGATCTTGCCTTGCTTCGTTTTTACTTTCTGTGCCCATTCCGCGAAGTAAGTGTCCAGCTCGGTGATGAAACCGTTCGTGTCGCCGTTACTGAAATCAACGTAATCGCCATCTATCTGGAAACCAAATTGAGCAGCCCAGTCTATCATCTTGCTCGAAAAAGTTTTCTGGTCGATGCCCAGGGCATCGCGCATCATGTCCAGCCGGAGCCGCTTGGAGACTTGCATCATCTTCTTGATCTTGCTCACGGCTTCCTTCTCGATGATGGCCTGGCTATCCTTGATCGTCATGCGGCGCACGTAGGCGGCGCTGGTCTCGACTGGTTCCGGTGCGAGCCGCTCGGCCTCGATCCTGAACAGGTACAGCTCGCTGCCGGCTGCGGCGGCCAAGAGCGCGTCGCTGCCCTCCCCGCCGAAGCCCGTGAAGCCATCGATGCAGCCTACCTTCTGCCCGAGCTCGACCTTCCCGACGACCTCGCCATCCGGCGTGTATATCCGCAAGGCACCGGCCTTGTCTCCGACGGCAAGGAATGAATGCGAGCGGAACTGGATGAACGCGATGCTGGTGCCCCGTTCCTCGATCTTGAACGCTGGAACGAGCTTGCCGGCCAGGTCGAGCATGACCACGGACCCGGACCGCAGCAAGACGGCGATCCGCGCGTCCGGCACGTTCTTCAGCCAGCAGATTGCCACGTCCACGATCGGCTCTTCCATGGTGAATTCCAGCTCGATGGCGCCGGCATTGTCGAGGACGAGGACTTTCTTGTTCTCGAGCCCGACCACGATTTCCTTGCGGGCGTCGCCGTGCAAGTCTCCCAGCTCCATGCAGATCACGGGCGATTTCGCGTTGGTCGTCCACACGGGATTGCCGCTCATGTCCGTGACCCGCACGAACCCGTCCATGTCGCCGGAGACGAGCTCGACGACGCCTTTCTTGGTCACCGAGGCAGGCTTGAAGGTCGTGATGCTGGGCGAGAATTCCGTCACGAAGAGCTCGTTCCCCTTCACGTCGAACACCCGCATCTCGGCAGAGAACGAGCAGCCGACGATCTCCGGTTTCTGGTCGCCGACGAGGTTCGCGATGGCGCAGCTGTAGATCGCTTTCTTGAAGGTGCGGTTCCACGCTTGCTGGAACTTGAGGGTTGTTTTTGCCGACATTGCCGCTCGTTTTAGTCGTCGTTTTTACGGAACATGATAATAAACGCGCAAGCATAGAAGAAAAAAAGGGGATAAAAAGCTCACGCCTCCTTGCCTTCTCTTGCCTCTTTCTTGCCCTCCTCCTGGACAGCCTTGACCAGCCCCTTGAACGCCCGTGTCAAGCTCCCGATCTCGTCGTCTTTTTCCTCCAGCTCGCGATCGAGCTTCGTGCCGATGTCGCGCGACGCGGCGGTCTGCTTGATGTCTTCGGTGGACAATTTCAGCGCCATGTCCGTGAGTTTCTGGATGGGTTGCACCACAGAGTTTGCAATGCTGATGCCGATCCAGAGCGAGAAGATCAAGATGACGGCGACGATGCCGAGCATCACGACGAGCTGGATCCCGAGGTTCAAGGTAACTTGCTGTTCCAGTGCCCGCACAGGTGCGAGGATGTCCTCTTTTGGTACGAGCACCCCGACGGAATAGCTGGATATGGGAACGGGGTTATATGCGAGGTACCATTCCTTGCCGCCTTTCGTGACTTCTTTGAAACCTTCCTGCCCGTTGCGCATGGCCGTGACCGTGGCCGTGGGTATCGCGGGCTCGATCGTACCGATTTCCGGGCCGGACTCATCCGTCGGGCTGGCCGTATAGGCCGGGTGGGAAACGACGAAGCCACCATCGTCGATCAAGAACGCGTAGCCGTTGGTCGTGGGCTTGAAGGCGCTCACCAGCTGCGTGACCGTGTTGATCGTGAGATCCATACATAGCACGCCGATGAGATTGCTGCCGTTATACACCGCGCGGGAGATCGTGATCATGAACCCTTGGCCGCTGGGATCGTTGTAAGGGGGGGTCCATTGCACGGCACCTCCAGCGTCCCTCGCGTCCGTGTAGTAAGCTTCCTCCCGGAGATCCAAGCCCACCGGCGAGTTCTCGATGTACCACGGGAAGATGAAGTACTCCGTGTCGTGCCATGGCATACACCGGTCGAGCCCGATCGCGAATTCCATGTAGATCCACGTGTATTGCGGCTTGGTTTTCATGAGGCTGCTCATCGGGATGTCGAGGAATGCCGAGCGCTCCACCGCGTCCTTGAACGTCTCGTTCATCCCGCTGGGGCTGTTGCCTGTCATGTTCGCCAATGCCGTGGGGAAGATGAGGTAGTGGGAATAAGTGAATGACACGTCCATATCATACAAGCTCGAATAGGCTGCATCCTGGGGGCGGTTTGCAGGGAAATCCAAGGGGGATACGAGCGCGGACCCGTTCACGATCACCGGAATGACGGTGCCGTTTTCCGCCTCGACAGTCGTGTCGACATGTGCCATATGATAATATGAGGCGCGAGTGCCAAGTTCGTCGCGAGGAATCGCCCAGAGTCGCTCCGTGTAAACAGCGAGCGACTCGAGGTCGTAGACCGCGTCTTGCAACTGGTTTTCGATGATCTGGGCCGTCGCGTTTGCTTGGTCCCTCATGCTGCCTTGTACTTGCTGCGTGAGCGTCGCGCTGGTCTGGCTCGATGCCGTGGTGCCTACCACGCCGATGAAACCGCCTGCTATTGCCGCGATGCTGCCGAGGGCGATGATGCTGAAGAGCGCGTAGGTCATGAGGATCTGCTTTCGCAGGCTCCCTTTTTGTTTCTGTTTCTGTGGCATGCTCATGTTCATCCCTCCTTCACTCCGGCGTGAAGCCCTCGATTTCCGAGGACGCCATGATCTCTTTCACCTTCTTGAACGCTTCCTCGATTGCCTTCTTCACGTTCTTGGCCGAATAGATCTTGATATACTTGCCACGGGGCGTGGATTCGACGATCTGCGTCATCTCGTTGTGCACCATCTTCAGCTCGGAGCCGACCCCGATCAGCACGAAGTTGAGCGGGGGGCTGATGCTCTTGATGAGCTTGGCAAGGGTGTTCGGGTTGTATTGCTTGGACATGTTGTCTTGCCCGTCGGTCAGTGCCACGATCCACCGCTGCTCCTCGGGTGGCGTGGTCTTGAGCATCTCGATCGCGTAGGCGACCGCATCGTAGAAAGCGGTCTGGTATGGCGTGCTGTCGAGGTTGACGAGCGTCCCCTTGATCTTGGCGATGTCCGTGCCTTGCTTGCGCGTGAGCGGGAGCAGCGGGTTGATGATGGAATGGAACCCGATCACGGCGACCTCGTCGCCGATGTTGATCGTCTCCTCGAAGACCTCGAGCGCGCCGCTGCGCGAGGCCGTCATCTTTCCCTCGGCTTGCATCGAGCCTGACTGGTCCATGACGAACACGACCTCCTTGGGCTTGACGAGCATCGCGTTGACCTTGGCAAGCTCCGCTTCGGCCTTGTGCAGGGCGGTCGTCGAGTCCATCGAGTCGTAGAGCTTGACCATCTGCACGAGCACGTTCTTCATGAGCGGGTAGTTCTGCAAGCCTTCCGCGGACTTGAGTGCCTTCTTGTAATGCGATTCCGCGCCCTCTTGGTCGTTCGTCGATTGAGCCAGGCGGCCCAGCTGGAACTCGTCTTCGGCGATGCCGCCCTCGTTGCCGAGGTCGCTGTCGATTTTGAGCGCCTCCTCGAGGTACTTCTGGGCGGGCTTCCATTGCTGCCGGAGCATGTTCAAGATGCCGAGGTTCCGGTTGCGAGTGGCGATGCCCTTCTCGTCACCCAATTCCTTGTCGATCTGCAAGGCGCGATCGAGGTCAGCCTTCGCGGCATCGTAGTTCTCCTCCGCGAGGAAGAGCAAGCTGCGGTTGTTGTACCGCGCCGCGAGGCCCGCATGATCGGACTGCGACTCGCCTATCTGGATGGCCTTGTCATACGACTCCTTGGCCTTGTCATAATCGGCCCATTGCCGGTAGATGTTGCCCAGGTTGTTGTAGGACATGGCTTGCCCGCGCAAGTTGTTCGTGGTCTCGAAGAGCTCCAGGGCAGCCTTGTAATTCGTGTACGCGAGGGACATGTCGCCGCGATAATAGCTCTTGTTACCGAGGCGCATGGTCGTGAGCAAGTTCTGGAACGACATGGCCAGCGTGCCGAGCTCGTCGCCACGGGATTTCGCGTCCATCGGGATCTCGTTCGTGAGATCCCCCTTGGTCATGTTCTCGATGGCGCCCGTCAACGCGACGATAGGCCGGGTGATCGACTTGGACACGCGGATGACCATCAAATACATGACAAGGAAGATCGCCGCCGCGATGCCGACGAAAACGATGATGGCAATGGTGTTGAGGTTTGACAAGGCACCTTGCAGCTGCGTGCCCGGCGTGATGATCTCCGAGTAGGGCACGAATGACAGTATGTACAAGTTGGAAAAAACGTATGTATTTCCTGCACCGACGGGGGCATAGCCCATCGTCCATTGTTTGCTCGAATTCGTGAAGAGTCCCGTTCCGGTTGCGCCTGAAATCGCGATGTTGGTTAACGCGGTCCATGCCGCAGAGGGGGAGAGCCCTAATTTCTTGATCAATTCATCACGTGCTTGATTTTCCGCCATGCCTGGATAAGACAAGACGTCTTTTGCGGTATCGACCAGAGTGACGAAACCACTAGCCTGGATATCGATATTGTTCAAGTAATTACGTAATGCCGTCAAGCGGTACTCGATGGCGATGACCCCGATTGCCGCGCTAATTGAACTACGTATAGGCATCGCAATATAGATGGCAGGAAAAGTAACGGTTCCGAACGTCCTCACATGGCTCGCGCCGACAAAGATCGCGCCCGAGGATAATCCAAATGCGATCTGATACCAGGTCTCCGCGCTAAGGTTCTGGACTAAAGACCGGCTGTTGTTGATGTACGGGTACACGCGAGATATGCCGTTCGGGAAGACTTGCGTGATGGTCATATAACTCGTGTTATTACACATCCCGTCCATGGCATAATCCAGGTAGGCAGATTTATTGACCGTGTCTTGCCTTGCGGCATCAACGGCCGTTATATTCGCCCAATCAGAATAATCGAAATTCACGAGCATGCCCCCATACCGCGCCGATGAAATTCCTGTTAAAGGCCCGTTGGCATGGTAGGAGGGACGCGTTTCCGTGATGGCAAAGGTACCGTTGAAGATGGACAGCTCGTTTTGCACGAGCCGCACGAGATCGTTCCTCGCTTGGTCAATTTCCGCTTTCACCCATTTGCCCGCGTCGACTGAGCTGGTCTTGAGCGCTTTGAGGCCCTCTTGCTCGATGGACGAGGTACCTTGCGTGCCAATGTTTGCGGTGAGGGGGGAGATCTGTATAATTGCAATCCCGGCGAGGACACCCATCGGGATCAAGACGCAGACCAGGATCGTTTTCATGATGCGCTGTTGCAGCGTCCCGTGTCCCGTGAGCTTTTTAATGAAACCTTCTCCTTCTCTTGGCATTGCTATTCGTTCTCCGTGAAATCAATCATCTCGACAATGAAAATCGGGGTCTCTTTCCTCCACCCCGTCATCCATACCGTATTCTATCGCGACAAGAACCCGGATCACGTTATACGAAGATCCGGTTCTAGTTGAAAGAATATTGCTACCCCTTGTTTTTAAGCTTTAAACATATGCACTTCTGACCGTGCGGGTGTGAATGGATCGGGCAAGCACCTTCTTTAAGAAAAATTTTTGCACCAAAACTCGAAAAGAGAAAATGTCACGCTTCAATTCGCAGCACGCGCCCTCTTCAACAAGCCGATCAAGGCTTCGACGTCCGGGGCGATCGATCCGCCGGTGGCAGCGATGAAATGCTCGACCTGGAGGTTGATGGTCGAACCGATGTTATCCCCGCCGGGCCGGAAGTCTGTGCGTAGCCCGAAGATCATCTTCCCCTTGCCAGCCGCGTAGCCGATCTCCGCCGCGACGCCAGAGTCCACGTCGAAACCGCCATCCAGGATCGCGATGACGCACGTTGACCTCTCGATAGCTTCGGCATTTCGCTTCCCGATCTCTTCGTTGATTGCCCGGAGCTTTTTTTTCAACACGTTGAAGTCATTTTCGGTGGCTTGCAACCTGGCGATCTCCGCACCGAGGTTCTTGCTCGCCGTGAACGGTTCGAAGACCTCGAAGCCCTCGCGCTCCAGCCGCGCAGCAATCGCGGCGACTGCGGGGCGGGCCAGCATGCTGAACCCGAGGCTGTTGGCGAGATAGATCCGTCTCATGTCGATCAACATAGATATTGATCGACGGGCTGTATTAGATTGTCCGATCGTTCTTTTTCGTGATGCGAAATGGAGACCCTTAAAAACTATATCGGCGGTAAATTCGTTGAATCCAAGGGGACGGCTTTCCTCGACGCCATGAACCCCGCGAAGGACGAGATCATCGCGAGGGTGCCCATGTCCACCAAGGACGAGGTCGAAGCGGCCGTCTCCGCCGCGAAAGCGGCCTTCCCCGCGTGGCGCAACACGCCGGGCATCCAGCGGATACAGCCCATCATGAAGCTGCAAGCACTGCTCAAGGAAAACATCAAGGCACTTTCAGAGATCACGGTACAAAACCACGGCAAGGAGTGGGACGCCGCCGAGGGCGAGGTCGTGCGCGCCTACCAGATGTGCGAGGCGGCGATCGCCGTGCCCGAGCTACAGAAGGGCGAGTTCATGGAGGACATTGCGCTCGGCATCGACGAATACACCACCCGGGAGCCCCTTGGCGTCTTCGTGATGATCCCGCCGTTTAACTTCCCGGTCATGATCCCGTTCTGGTTCATGCCGTTCGCCGTGGCTGCCGGGAACACCTACATCATCAAGTCGAACGAGCAAACACCCGTCCCCATACAGCGAATCTTCGAGACGTGCATCGACAAGGCCGGGTTCCCGCCGGGGGTCATCAACTTGATCCACGGCGGGGCAGACGTGGGGGCCGCGCTCATCGAACACCCGGACGTGAAGGGCGTCTCGAGCGTCGGGTCAACGCCCGTGGCAAAGGCGATCTATACCAAGGCCACGGGCCTCGGGAAGCGCGCCCAGTGCCACGGGGGCGCGAACAACTTCCTCGTCGTCGACCACACGGCCAACATCGACAAGATCATGCCGAACATGATGAACTCGATCTACGGCAACTCGGGCCAGCGCTGCCTGGCAGGGAAGCACGTGGTCATCGTCGGCGATGCAGCGTTCTACGACAAGTTCAAGAACAAATTCACCGAGACTGCCAAGTCCTTGAAGGTAGGGTACGGCATGGACAAGAGTTCTTTCATGGGGCCGGTCTCGGCCAGGAAGAACCTCGACAAGCTCCTCCAGCAGGTCCAGAAGGTGATCGACGGCGGAGGCACGCTGGTCCTCGACGGGCGCGGCATCAAGGTGCCGGGCTTTGAAAAAGGATATTTCCTCGGCCCGTGCATCTTCGAGAACGTGAAACCCGGCAATTACTTCATGCAAGAGGAGATATTCGGCCCCGTCGCGTCCCTCCACCGCGTCGACACCCTCGACGAGGCCATCGCCTTGATCAACGCCGACCCTCGCGGCAACGCGACGACCATCTACACGGAGAGCGGGGAGAACGCCCGGCACTTCCGCCACGAGGTGCAAGCGGGGAACGTGGGCATCAACATCGGCATCGTCGCCCCCCTCGCGTGGTTCCCGTTCGCAGGCGCCAAGGACTCATTTTTCGGCACATTACGCGCCCAGGGCCGCGAGGCCGTCGAGTTCTTCACGCAAGCGCACGTGATCATCGAGCGCTTCCACGGTTCCACGAAAATAGAATGGGATTGAGATCGTTTTTTCCAATTTCTTTTCGTTGATTTACTTGTCCGGGTCGGGGATCATGCGGTCGCGTATCATGCCCATCAGGTCCTCGTAACCCTTGATGAAGCCCCGCAGGGTCCGCGCGGTCGGCCCGAACGAGTCGAACTCCTCGACCTTCAAGCCGTCCTCGTCGTAGGCGCGCTTGAAGTCCTTGAACTTCTTGTAAAGCTCATCGATGGCACGCTGGTCGATTGGGTTGTAGATGCGGGACTTTACTTCGACGTCGGACGCGTTGAATCGCTTTTGCCACTGGGCCGTGATCGTGATGACCATGTCGGCGCCCATAAACTCCGCCCAGTGGAAGTAGTTCCGGTGAGCCGCCGCGAGGAGACGCGTCCGGTAGCGGCGATCCTTGTAGACCTTGTAGGCCTTCTTCATCACGGCGACGCCGGCCCATTCCAGGCAAGCGGGATCCGTGATGATGTTCTCCTTGTTGGCGACGACCTTCAACCAGTCGTCAAGGCGGCCGACCATGATCGTGCAAACCGGCGCCATCTCCGCGATGCTATTTTTCTCCGACTCGCGACGATTGAGGCCCCGTTCCACCGCCTCGGCAACCGCGATCGCCTGGGGAACGGTGAAGCACACGGTCGCGTTGACGCTCACGCCTTGATAAGTCGCCTCCTCGATGGCCGCGACCCCGGCCTTCGTGACGGGGATCTTGACCTGCATGTTCGGGGCGAGCGTGTTGAAATGCACGGCTTGCTCGACGAGCGCCTTGGGATCGCGATAGTTCTTGGGATTGGTCTGGATCGACAGGCGACCCTTCTTCCCCTTGTATTGCGCGAACGCGGGCTCGAGCAGCTTCGCCGCCTTTGCCGCCATCTCCTCGTTGACCTTCCACGTGATGTCGATTTCCGATGCTTCCGGGTTTTCCTTGATGAGCTGGTCTATCCGGCCAACCCATTCCGGCATTTCCTTCTTCAAGACATCGCCGACGATGACCGGGTTCGACGTGGCACCGACAGCACCTTGATCGACCGCTTCCTTGAGCTCCTTGATCGAGCAGCTGTCGTTCCAGAAATCCGTCGTCCCGGGGAACTTTATGACCATCTCGTGCAGCTTCGACTTGTATTCTTGGCTCGTCATCATCACCGACGCTTACGTTGCCGAGGGGAAACAAATATCTATTGGACGGGGCATGCCTATTCAAGGTATAAAATGTAGTACGGTGCGTTCTTGATGTCAAAAACACTCGTTGTCTACTATTCGCTGGAAGGAAGCTCGAAGCTCGTGGCGGAAGCTATTGCCGGTGCCACGGGTGCTGACATACTGCGGCTCGAGCCGATCAAGGACATCGACGCGAGCAAGTCGACCAAGTACTTGTGGGGCGGCAAGGATGTCTTGATGCGGAAGAAGCCAGAGCTGAAGCCGTTCGACAAGGACCCGAAGGACTACGAGGCCCTCTTCATCGGCGGACCCGTGTGGGCATGGACGTTCTGCCCGGCGGTCAGGACATTTGTAACGCTGCACAAGCCCGTGGGCAAGAAGGTGGCCCTATTCTTGTCTTGCGGGGGCGATCCAAAGAAAGCAATGCTAAAATTCCGCAAGCAGCTCGATGGCAACGAGATAGTCGGCGATGCCACGTTCATCGAGCCGGTGCATAAAGATACCGAGAAACAGGTCGAGAAAGCGAAGGCCTGGGCGAAGGAAATGCTGGCCAAGTGAATGCCGCGGGTTGTTCCACCCAGATCGTCATGCTTTTTACTCTCCAATTCGAGATGCCGATAGACCATGAACCGCAAGAAGCTCGCGGGGCTCCTGATCGCCGCAGCTTTGCTCGTCCCGTTCTATGTAGCTGAACATGTCACCATTTCGAACAAGTTCCGGTCGATCAAGGAGCTTCCTGACCCGTTTACCTTTAACAACGGAACGCGCGTCTCCACGGCTGCAGGCTGGGAGACCAGGCGGGTGGAAATAAAGGAGCTGCTCGCTGCCATCGAGTACGGCCACATGCCACCCGCGCCGGACGCGTTGAACGCGACCGTGACGGGCACGCGCGCCCTGGTCGCGCCGGATCCCCCTTGTACCGAGTACGCGTACAACATCACGGTCGTCCCGTCGAACGCCACGCCCGCGGTGCATTTCTCGTTCCGCATGATGCTATACGTCCCGCCAGGCCCGGGGCCCTTCCCGTGCGTCGCGCGCGTCTGGTACGGGTTCATGCCCACGCCGATCGTGAGAGGGTACGCGTTCTGTTACTTCGAGAACCTGGACCTCGACGCGGATAACGACACGATCGGGCCTGCCGAGCTCGCCTACCCGGGCTACGACTGGGGGTCGCTGGCCATCTGGGCCTGGGGCTTGATGCGCGTTGTCGATGTCCTCTCGACCATCCCTGCTATCGATGCCGGCAAGATCATCTCGACCGGCCACTCCCGCGCCGGGAAAGTGGCGCTGGTCGCCGCTGCTTACGACGAGCGGATCGCGGTCGGTGCGCCCACCCAATCGGGCACGGGAGGCGCTGGGAGTTATTTGCTCTACGGGCCCGGCAGCGAGACGATGGAGGGCTTCCACCTCTCCCCCCACTGGTACAAGCGATCCTTCCCATCCTACGCGGGTCACGAGATCGACCTGCCGTTCGATCAACATTTCCTCAAGGCGCTCGTCGCGCCTCGGTACCTCGCCTGCATCGAAGCGCGGGACTACGATTGGGGGAATCCCGAGGGGAACTGGGCGACGCAACTCGCGGCGCTCGAGGTTTACAAGTTCCTGGGCGTCCCGGAGCGGCTAGGCATCACGTGGCGCGACGGGGGGCACACCTTCCACGACGAGCTGGAGAACAACGCGGTCTGTGACTTCGCTGATCTGGTATTCTTCGGCACGCCGGCCTCGCGAGATTTCTCCTCGCCGCCCTTCTCGACTTGCGGCATGGCCGGCGCCTACTTCCACTGGCGGGCCCCGTCCACCCCGTGAACGCGTCCCTATCTTGTTCAATTCCCAAAATAGCTATCTTGCGCAGAGCATAGCCTCTTATGGCACGCCGTGGATTTTGGATCCTTGTCAGGATGATGAACATGACAGACCAATTCACAGTAACAGCGAAGATCCCGGCAAGCGCCAAGGAGATCTACGAGGCGTGGCTGGACACGAAGAAGCACGGGGAGATGACTGGCAGCACGGCCTTTGTTAAGCCCGGCGTAGGTGGTAAATTCTCCGCGTGGGACGGGTACATCGAGGGCACCACCATCGAACTCGAGCCGAACAAGCGCATCGTCCAGGCATGGCGCAGCTCGGACTTCCCCGAGGGGGCGCCCGATTCGCGTGTCGAGATCACCTTAGAGCAAGCCGATGCGGGCACGAAGGTCACGATCAAGCACACCAACATTCCCGATGGCCAGGGCCAGGATTTCAAGGACGGCTGGGACGAGTTCTACTTCGATCCCATGAAGGTATATTTCAAGAAACCCAAGGCCGCCGCGGCGAAAGGAAAGAAAAAGAAATGATCCAACAAAAGATTGCGCATTTTACGCCTTTATCTCACTTATTTTAACCGGCCGGTTCTCGTCGAGGGATTTCTTCGCAGCGGTAGCGACGAGCACCGCGTTGAGGCCGTCAATGCCCCCGACGGAAGGCTTCTTGTTATTCGCCAGGCAGTCGAAGAACTCCTTGAGTTCGGCCTGATAGGAGCCCATGTACCGCTCGAGGAAGAAGAAGTGCATCTTGTCACCAGCGACGACCTTGTCGTTGTACACCTTGGCCATGTTCGGGAAATCGTTGTCAACCCATGCACCGCCCTTGGATCCAAAGACCTCGGTGCGCTGGTCGTAGCCGTAGACGGCCTGGCGGGAATTATCGACGAGGCCCATCGCACCGCTCTTGAATTTAACTACAACTGCCGCCGTGTCGATGTCACCTGCTTGACCGATCTTGGGGTCGACCAACACGCCACCAGCTGCATATACTTCCACGATTTCCTCGCCCGCGAGATAGGCCAGGATGTCCCAATCGTGCACGGTCATATCGAAGAAAAGGCCCCCCGAAACCTTCACATATTCAATGGGCGGCGGGGACGGGTCACGAGAAGTCACTTTCACGATGTGGACCTTCCCTATCTCCCCGTTCACGACCGCGTCACGGACCCGCTTGTGGTTGTGGTCGAAGCGGCGATTGAAGCCGATCATAAGTTTCACCCCGGCCTTGTCCACGGCAGCGAGGGTGTCCTTGATGCGCTTGATGTCGTAATCAATGGGTTTTTCACAGAAGACGTCTTTCTTTGCCTTCGCAGCTTCCACGATGAATTTCGCGTGCGTGTCCGTGCTCGAACAGATGAGAACGGCATTGATCTCGGGATCGCCAAAGATGTCTTTCGGATCCGTGGAAAGTTTCTGCACGCCGAGCTTTGCGGCGAAGTCCTTGAGCCCGTCGACCTTCAAGTCGACGATCGTCTTGATCCTAACACCAGGAATCTGGGCGCAATTCGCTGCGTGGATCTTACCGATGCGACCCGCTCCCAGGATGCCCACAACGAATATTTTTTCTACCATTTTCATCTCACCTTGTAATCACATCAATATTCTATAGTCCAGCTGTCTTCTTGATGTATGCCCTAGCCTTCTTGGCGTACTCGAGCGGGTTTGCCTTCTTCGGGTCTTGCTCGGCCTCCACGACGAACCAGCCCGCGTACTGGGCCTTCTCGAGCTCCGCGAAGATGGGCTTGAAGTCGATTGCACCGTCGCCGGGTACCGTGAACGCGCCCTCCTTCACCGACTTGAGGAAGGACATCTTCTTCGCGATGACTTGGTTCTTCACGGGGTCGCGGATGTCCTTGAGGTGCACGTGCGCGATGCGGTTGGCGTGCTTCTTGAGCACCTCGAGCGGGCTGTTCCCCCCGTCTGAGTAGTACATGTGCCCCGTGTCGAGCAGCAGCCAGACAAGCTTCGGGTCGGTCTTGGCCATGAGCTTGTCGACCTCGGCCGCGGTTTGCACGACCGTGCCCATGTGGTGATGGTACACGACTTTCATCCCTTCCTTGACCGCGAGCGCGCCGATCGCCTCGAGTCCCTTCGCCAGCTTGCCCCAGCCCGCCTCGTCGAGAACAGGCTTCTTGTCAAACAGTGGCGTGTTCATCTGGCCCTGGATGCTGTTTCCTTGCTCGGAAATCACGATGACCTTGCAGCCCAACGCCTTGAGGAAGGCCATGTGCTTCTTGAACGCCTCGACGGTTTCCTTCTGGTCCTTGGTCGTGAAGAACGAGCTGAACCACTGGGATGCAATGGACAGCTTGTACGGCGCGAGTGCCTTCTTGAGTATCGCAGGATCTTTCGGGTACTTGTTGCCGACCTCGCTGCCCTGGTAGCCTGCTTCGGCCATTTCCTTGATGATCTGCTCGAACGTTATTTCACCGCCCAGTTCAGGCATATCATCGTTGCACCACGCGATGGGTGCTATTGCCAGCTTGATTTTTTTCGGGTCTAACATGGAGGACGCCTCGATTTTGCCGTCGGAAACGCGAAGCGCGTTGGAGGAAAAGCGCGCCGCGATGATCAAGTATGAACAGCTCTCCTTTATCTTGCTATGTGCCTTCCAAGGAAGGCACGCGGGCGGTACTTATGGCCTACGGGCGATTGGTAGCACGGCACAGAAAAGAAGACCGTCAGCAACGAGGGGCCCGGATGATGAGCCTCGGCATGGCGAGGTCCTTGACCGTCGCCACGTCCGCGCTCGTGCCGGCCAACATCGCGACGGCGTCACCGGGGACATCTGACCACGAATGAAGGATGACGGTCGTGCCGACGAGTTGCGCCGGGATCAGCGACGCCAGCGGGACGGCCTCGCCGCCCTCGTGCATCGTGAAGGCCAGCCGGCCGCTTGCATCGACCTGCAGCGTGCCAACATGGTTCTTGCCCGGCACCTGGAGCAAGATCTCCTTGTCCAGGGCGAATTCGACCAGCTCCTGGACCGGCACGTCGAACAGCGCCGGGTTTTGCGGCGAGAACTGCGTTTTCATGCACGCGACCCCGCCGGCATCGATCACGATCGTCCCCTCGATGGCAACACGGTTCCTGGCGAACAAGGCGGGTTCCTTGCACAAGTCGGGACATGTCCTGGCGAATCCTTGCCAGAATTCGAAGCCCCACGGCGTGTCGAGCTCGTCCCACTCGTCCCTGTACCGGGCCAGTTGCTCGCGCAGCCGCCGGATCGTGCTTTCATAGCGCGGATCCCCGGCCAAGTCCTGGGTTTCCCACGGGTCCTTGTCGATGTTGAAGAGCTGGGTCTTCACGTGTTTCCCGCCCACCACGGTTTCGATGAGCTTGTGCTCTCGATCCTTGACCGAATGCGTGAAGCCACGATGGGCGTAAAACATGTACTCGCGCTGCTTATCACTTGCATCCTTCATGCTGGACAGCAATGGCCGCCCATCGACGCCGCGCGGGATTGGAATGCCCAGCAACTCGCAGATCGTGGGGAATATGTCGAACAAGTAGACGTAAGCATCAGACCGCTTGCCCGCGGGGATGCCCGGCCCGGCGAAGACCAGCGGCACCCGGTTGCTGTGCTCGTAGCAACTTTGCTTTCCAAAGAGCCCGTGCTGGCCTATCGCAAGCCCGTTGTCGCCGGCGAGGACGATGATCGTGTTCTCCAGCATCCCCCGTGCCTCGAGCATGCCGAGCACTCGCCCGAGCTGGTAATCGAGGTGCGTGATCATGGCGTAGTATTCCTTCAAGTGGCGGCGCACGATCTCGGGCGTGCGCGGCCACGGGGCGAGGTGCTCGTCCCGGCCGTACAGGTCCCCGTTGTCGAACGGGTGCTTGGGCATAAAGTTGGGCGGGAGCGTGATCTTGTTCTCGTCGTACATCTTCAAGAATCGCTCGGGCATCGTGCGCGGGTCGTGCGGCGCGAGGAACGACAGGTACATGAAGAATGGCACCGACGAGTCGTGTTCCTGGAGCCACCGGATGGCAGCCCCGGCAAGCAACTCGCTGGAATGCATCCCCTCGTGCATGTGGTCGTAGTCCCGCAGCTCGACCTTGTTCGAGCGGAACCAGTCCTTGATGTACCTGCAGCTGCCTGCGTACTTGCCCGTCGGGTCGTAGTCGAAGGCGGGAACGTTCCAGTGATCCGCCATGCCCCCGAAAAAAATCTCTGCTCCATCGGAGAAGCAGTGGTTGAAAGTTTCCTTGCCGTTGTGCCATTTCCCGATACCGATGGTCTTGTATCCATGCTCGCGGAGGGTGGCCCCGATCATGGCATGACCAACCGGGATGGTCTCGCCAGCACCATGGATGTGAAACAAGGAACGTCCGGTCAACAACATTGCCCTGCTTGGCATGCAGACCGCCCCACTCGTGCCACTCGGGATGTGGGCGTGCGTGAACGTGGTACCCATCGCCACGAGGCGATCCATGTTCGGCGTGATGATCTCGTCGTATCCCAGCGCGTGGATCGTGTCGAACCGCTGGTCATCCGTGAAAAAGATGAGCACGTTCGGTTTTTGACGCATGACATAGACTCTTGCGGGGAAACCCAAAAAAGCATTGGCGCGTTTGTTGCCTTATCCCGTGATTATACATGGTCCAGCCACGCTATACCATCGTGGACAAGGTCTACAAGTGGGCATTGGGGTTTCGCTTCCGCACTTACGGCGAGCAAAACTTGAAGAAACTTCTCAAGCTCGCGCCGGCCAGGGAAGCATGGGAGGCACGCAAGGCCACCATTCGCCAAGGCATCCTCTCGACCGCGGGTTTATGGCCGCTGCCCGAGAAGACCCCGTTGAACCCCGTCGTCCACGGCCGCAGGGAACACGGGGCGTACGCCGTCGAGAACGTGTTTTTCGAGAGCATCCCGGGCTTCTTCGTGCCGGGAAACTTGTATTTCCCGCTGCCCTTGCCGAAAATTGTTCCGATCGTCTTGCTCCCCCACGGGCACTTCAAGCTCGGCCGCTTCGAGCCCGACCTCCAGCACCTCGCGGCCACGATCGCCCGCATAGGCGCCTATGCCTTTACCTACGACATGGTCGGCTACAACGACTCGAACCAAGTCTCCCACGACAACCCCCGGGCCTTCCAGATGCAGCTCTGGAACTCGATACGCGCCCTCGATTTCGCCCTGTCCTTGCCGGGTGCCGACCCGTCGCGCGTCGGCGCGAGCGGGGCATCGGGCGGCGGCACGCAGACCTTCATGCTGGCGGCTGTTGATGATCGCGTAACGGTCACTGCGCCCGTGGTGATGGTCTCGTCATTCTTCTTCGGTGGCTGCATATGCGAGAGCGGCATGCCGGTACACAAGGGAGCCGGCTACAAGACGAACAACGCGGAGATCGCGGCGATGACCGCGCCTCGGCCGCAGTTGCTCGTGTCCATCGGCCACGACTGGACCCGCTTCCAGCCCGTACTCGAGTACCCGTTCATGCAGCACCACTACGGCCTCTACGGGGCCGCCGACAAGATCGAGCAATTCCACATCCCCGATGAAAAACATGATTATGGCCCGTCCAAGCGCGCCCCGGTCTTCTCGTTTTTCGCCAAGCACCTCCGGCTCGCTACTAGCGGCGTCAAGAACGCGGACGGGACATGGGACGTGGCCGGCAACGTGGTCGAGACCGGCGAGGCCATGGCATCCTTCAACTCGGTCCACCCGCGCCCGGCCAACGCCCTCCAGGGCGACGATGCCGTGATCGCCGCGTTCGTTTCGTTGGGAAAAGATAAAAAGTAAGGATGGAACGGGAGCGCGCGTCAATACTTGCGAACCGTCTTCATGTTCGCGTCCATCTTCTCGCGGGCGGCCTTGACCTTGGGCATCGTGCTCACTTCCGCCACGCCGACCCGCCACCACGACTCGTAATTTGGCGACTGCGAGAACTCCTTGATCTTCAAGTGGATGAGCGTGGTCTTTTCCTCTTTCTTCGCCTTCTGGAGGGCATCCTTGAGCTCCTCGAGGGACTTGACCGTGTATGCAGCGGCACCGTAAGCACGGGCGCTGGCGGCGTAGTCGATCAGGTGGATCGGCCCGACGAGCTTGTCCGTCTCGGGATCGCGGTCGCGCAGCTCGTTCCCGAAGCCCTTCGACCCCTTGCCGAAGCCCTCAGAGCCGTGCCCCGTCGCGAGGCCGTTGATGCTGTTGAAGCCCTCGCTGTCGAACAGCAAGATCACGAGTTTCTTGTGCTCCATGAGGCTCGTGACGATCTCCGTGTGCATCATGAGGTACCCTCCATCGCCTTGGATAACGTACACGTTGCGATCAGGGTCGACGAGCTTGATGCCGAGCCCCGCGGCGATTTCATAGCCCATGGTCGAGTACGCATATTCGACATGGAATGTTTTTGGCCCCTTGCACCGCCACGTGCGGAGGAGATCCCCGGGCATGCTACCCGCCGCGTTGATGACGATGTCGTCATCGCCCATGAACTCGTTGAGCACGCCGATGGTTGCCGGCTGCGGCAAGTGGACATCGCCCGCGTCTGGCTCGAGCGCCCGGAGGCGGTCGACTTCCTTGTCCCATGCTTGCTTGAGCTTGGTGTACTCGGCTTCGTACGCGGCATCGACATGATACTCGGCAGCCGTCAGCTCCTTGTTGATCGCCTCGATTGCCTCTCGAGCGTCGGCGAGCACTTGGATCGCGTCCATCTTGTACGCATCAAAATTGGAAACGTTGATCGCCAGGATTTCAACACCGGGAGCCTGGAACGCTGCCTTGGAGACGGTCGTGAAGTCCATGAGGCGCGTGCCGATGGCGATGACCAGGTCTGCCGATTTCGCGATGGTGTTGGCAGCCGCCGTGCCCATCACGCCCGTCCCGCCGAGGTTCTGGGCGTGATCCCATCGCAAGGCACTGTTGCCCGATGTCGTGAAGGCGACGGGGATGCCGGTCCGCTCGACGAGCGACTTGAGCGATCTCGTGGCAAGCGAGTAGTGCACGCCGCCCCCCGCGATGATCAACGGGCGTTTCTTGGACAGGATCTTCGGAACGACCACGTCGAGCGATGCCTTCGATATCGGGCGCCGATCGATGCGGTGAACGCGCTCCTTGAAGAACTCCTCCGGATAGTCGTAGGCCACGTCCTGGATATCCTGGGGGAGGGCAATGCATGCGGCGCCCGTTTCGACCGGGTCGGTCAGCACGCGCATGGCGTTGATCGCGCTGGTCATCAAGGCCTGCGGGTTAACGACGCGATCCCAGTACCTGCAGACCGGGCGCAAGGCGTCGCTTGCTTGTATGTTTAGATCGTGCGGGTGCTCGATCTGCTGGAGGACAGGGTCGGGCTGACGGTCGACGAAGATATCGCCCGTCAAGAGCAGCAGAGGGACATGGTTCGTCGTCGCGGCGGCGGCCGCGGTCACGAGGTTCGTCGTGCCGGGGCCTATCGATGACGTCACCGCAAAGCAGCCCAACCTGTCAAGGTGCTTCGCGGCGCCTGTGGCGAGCAACGCGCCGCCTTGCTCGTTCTGGATGCGGTAATACTTCACGATGTCGTGGAACTGCTCGAGTGCCTGGCCGAGGCCGGTCACCTGGCCGTGCCCGAAGATGCCAAGCACGCCCTTCACGAACTTGTGCCTCGTGCCGTCGATCTCGATGTATTGCTGGCCCAGGAACTTCACGAGTGCCTGTGCCATGGTCAAACGAATGGTCTTCTCGTGTGGCATGTGTGCTTCACTTCTTGGATCTGGCCGGTGGTGGCCAGATCTTGTCATCGTTTTCCTTTTTCATGACCCACGCGTGCTCGGGATCGAAGATCGGCGTCCCGAACTTGGGGCCGTACGGGTTCCCGTCGAGGTGGCGGATGGCCCAGATGTAGAACATCGCGTAGCCGGGCCCCGACGTTTGCGGGTGCGTGACGTTGAAGATCTTGACCGTGTCGCCGTGCTTCACCTTCACCACGTCCTCGCCGAGCATGCAAAACCCGAACCCGTTTTCCGGCAAGAACCGGTAGTGGTATATCTCGGGCTGCGGGTGTCTGTGCGGTGGGTAGCTCGACCACTTGCCGGGGTAGTTGATGACCTCGCCGAGGACGAGCTTGGCATCGGGGGCGTTGTCGACGTCGAAGATCGTGCGGACGACGCGGGTCGACGTCTCGCGCATGGTACCTTCGCCCCGCTGCTCGCTGCGGCATTCGGCGGGGAGGTAGAGCTTCGGGGTAAAGGACGCATCGTTCCGCGTCATGAAGACGGCGATCTCGCTCGGGCCCGAATCGGCGGACGTGATCGTGACGGCCACGGACGCGGGAACGTGCAGGCAGTGTGGATCCTCGTCGAAGATCGAACCTCGCTCTACTTTCTTCTCCAGAGATTTGCCCGTGACCTTGTCATTCCATGATAGCAAGACATTTCCTTTCAACAACAAGATCGCCTTTTCAAGGGGCTGGTCGAGCACGATTGCTTGCTTTTTCTCGAGAACCAGGATGGCAAAGTCCATTTTCGCGTTCCGGGGGTCGTCCCACGGCAACTCGTCGATCTTCACGACCCAGTTCATGCCGCGGGCGAGCGGTCTTGCGGGGATCTTCATGGCATCGACCCTTCATGCATTGGTAGAGGAATACTATTACGAGCCGGGTGCAAAAAAAGATGAATGGAGGAAACGGCGAGCTCACGCCGGGATCGTGAACGTGTCCAGGATGGTGCCATTGATGAATATGGATGTCACCGTGAGCGCCGTGGTCGTGACGTCGAACCGGGCGAATGCCGTGTCGCAGTCATAGTCCTGGTACTCGTTATTCGGGTTTCCACCGAGGCCGAGAGTGAGCACCTGGATAGTGGTGGTCGAGAGGTTCCGGCGGTCGAAGACGTGGTCGTGGCCGCAAAAAATGGTGTCGATGTTGTAGCCCTCGACGTTGACTAACCGCGCGAGCTCTGTCCTCACGCCGCTAAGGCTCCACGGGGGCGGATGCATGAAGATCAAGGTGAAGTTCGCGTCCGTGTTCGCCGCGAGGTCGCTCTCGAGCCAAGCGAGCTGCTCCGCCGAGAAGTCGGACGCCCACGAGTGGCCTGTGTCGTAAGGGTCTAGCATGATGAAATGTGCCCCACCGTAGTTGAACGAGTAGAAGAAGTTGGTGTCGGCTTTTTGCGGGTATGGGAACATGTTCTTGACGATAATCTTCTCTGGATCGCCGTTCCGCTCGTGGTTGCCATAGATGAGCTGCAGCGACTTGTTGGCCGTCCAGTCCTGGTAGGCGATGTCGTCGAAAAACACGTCCCAGCCCTGGTAATCGTTGGACGTCGACGTGATGTCCCCCGTGCAGATGGTGAACGCGCCCGGCACCCCTTTCCTTGCCGCGTAGGACGCGATGCCCTCCACGACGTTCGGCTGGAAACAAGACATGACGAAATCCGAGTTTGTCCGGTGATCCGACCACGCGTAGAACGTGAAGTTAAACGCGCCCGTCGGGGCAGTCCTGAACTGCTTCACGGGGAAGCCCGGTACCTGGTAATAATAGGTCGTATCCGCAGACAAGGAGAACAGCTTGGCGTGGTGGAAGCGCGTGTTGACGCCGGCGGGCGCGACTTGCGCCAGCGACCAGCGGTTCGTCCCGTACGAGACGTACTCGGTAGTTGGATAGGAGGTGATCCAATTGACCGTGATCGCCGAACTCGGATCTTGGCCGTCGATCCACGTGATGTAGGGCGAAGTGGAGATATACTCGTATAACTTCGGGCCCGCGACGATCGTGCCCACCATGCCGCCGGCGAGCGTGATGACCGTCCACAAGACTAGAGGAACGCGATCGGCAGTCTTGATCTTTTTATCTTTAAGGATCGCCCACGTCAAGAATGCAAACAGCGTCGCTGTCCCGATAACAGCCACGACATAGGATCCAACGTAAGGGGTAATGTCCTCCTCGTAGACTTGGAGCAACATTATCCCCGCGGAGAGAAGCAAGGCAAGGCTGCCCCACGTGAACAGCAGCGCGGCGGTTTTTCTCGTTTTGGCACTGGGTTTCCATCCTCGCATTTCAGCATCCCACCCTGATGTTCCATTGGTGCACGTCCGGGCATAGATAAAAAAACATACTATGCAATCCGATTACCGCCGTCACTACCATCGGTGACAATTGGTATATCTCGTGGCGACCCCCACGGGAGAGCATGGCCAGGGTTCTCGTCGCCCCGTTCAAGCATACCACGGGGTGCCACTGCGAGTCCGCGACGCTGCGCGACTTGCTCGAGCACGCGGGCGTCCCGCTTTCCGAGGCGATGGTGTTCGGGCTGGACGCGACGCTTGGCTTCGCTTACTTCGACAAGGTGGGCGGCTCAGCGACCTTCAAATACACGGAATTTCCCATATTCCTCGGTGGAAAGAGCGGCACCATCACGTCCGAGAGCATGGCATGCAAGATCCTGGGCTGCACCATCTCGATGCAAGAGTTCAAGAACGCGGACAGTGCCTGGGAGTCATCCCGGGCGCTCCTGTCCATGGGAACGCCGCTCGGCATCCAGGTCGACATGTACCACCTCCCTTACTTCAAGGAAAGGTTCCATTTCGGCGGCCACGTGTCAACGCTCGTGGGATATGACGACGAGAAAGGCGCTGCGCTCGTTTGCGAGCGGGACCTCCCAGACGTGCAAGAGGTGCCGGTCGGTTCGTTGAAGCTCGCGAGGGGCTCGAAGGCCGGGGACAAGTTCATGCACCCGAACCACCGGCAATTCGCGATCGTTCGCCGAGCCGATGGCAAGAAACCACCCTTTGCCAGGGCGGCCAAGCTCGCCTTGCGGAAGGTCGCGACGAGCATGATCGCGTGCTCGATGAACTTTCAAGGCATCCCGGGCTTGAAACTCCTCGCCCGGCACCTCCCGTCGTGGAAGGACGCGCTGCGCGGCGACGTGGTACTGGAGGGAACCGGCAATCGCGTCCCCGCCGGCCTCGTCACGATGCAAATGCTGCACGGGTTCATCGAGGAGTACGGCACGGGCGGGGGGCTCTTCAGGAAGCTATATGCCGAATTCATAGAGGAGCTGCTCGCGCACGACGAGATCGCCCGGGGTCCCATGGCATGGAGCCAGGCCGAGAAGGACCTCCTCGCCGGCGCCCGTGACGGCATCCGGGCCGCGGGCGCGAGGTGGTCGGAGCTCGCGGCCGTGTTCAAGGATGCGATGCAAGCCGGGGGCGCCGGGTGCGTGGATGCCATCGACATCCCGCGCGCCGGGGCAATCGTGCAAGACATCATCGCGCTAGAAGAATCAAGCTTCAAGAACCTTTCACGAATCACGCCATAAGGGATGTACATGGACAACATCATCATCAAGGGCGCGCGCGTCCACAACCTCAGGAACATCGACGTTTCGATCCCGAAAAACAAGTTCGTCGCCATCACGGGCGTGAGCGGCTCGGGCAAGTCGTCGCTCGCGTTCGACATCATCTTCCAGGAGGGCATGCGCCGGTACTTGCAATCGGTCGGTTTTCCCCCCAAGCTCGAGGAGGAGAAGCCGTTCGACTCGATCCAGGGGCTATCGCCCGTGGTTGCCGTGGAACAGCGCACGGTCCGGGTAACGAACCCCCGGTCGACGGTGGGGACGCGCACGACGCTATACACGATCTTGCGAATGCTCTACGCCATCGAGGCCCGTCCGCTATGTCCCGTGTGCCAGGTGCCGCTCAAGGACGACTGGACGTGCGACACGTGCGGTATGAAGGAAACCCGAATGGAAATAAAGCATTTCTCGTTCAACGAGCCGTCGGGAATGTGCTTGGAGTGTAAAGGCGCTGGATATGTCGCCGATTTCACCGTGGACAAGATCGTGCCCGATCCCTCGTGGTCCATCAAGAGGATCCTCAAGGCGGCGAGTGGCTCGTTCGGCGACCTCATGAACTTCACGAACGGGCTCGCCGAGCAGATGGACTTCGACATGGACGCCCCGTGGGAGACCTTGCCCGAGGAGGTCAAGAAAGTTTTCATCCACGGCACCGACGAGAAGATGAAACTCACGTGGAAGTCCAGGCGCTTTGAGGGCACGATCGAGTTCGCCTACGAGGGCGTCATCCCGCATCTCAAGCGTGCAATGGAAAAGAGCACGAGTGCCTACCGCCGGGAGAAGATCGAAAAGAATTTCATGACCAAAAAACTCTGTCCATCGTGCAATGGTTTCCGGATCAATGCCAAGGCGCGATCCGCGACCGTCGGCGGCAAGCACATCGGTGAACTCGCCGCGATGCCAGCCTCGGATCTCGCGTCCTTCCTTGACTCGGTGAAAGGGCTCAAGACCACCCAGGGCCGCGCCCTCGCGGCCGAGGCGGGGCGCCAGCTTCTCCAGTTCGACTCCCTCGGCATAGCATACCTGCACCTCAACCGGAACTTGCCCTCCTTGTCCGGAGGGGAGCTCCAGCGGGTCTCCCTCGTGTCGCACCTGGAGGCGGGCCTCGACTCGGTCATCTACCTGTTCGACGAGCCGACTATGGGCATGCACGAGGTCGAGAAGGGAAACTTGACCAGCATCTTCAAGCGGCTCCGGGATGGCGGATCGTCCGTGATCGTCGTGGAGCACGACCAGGGCGTTATATCTGCGTCCGACGTTGTCTTGGACATCGGGCCCGGCGCTGGCACGCGCGGCGGGAAGCTCATCTACCAGGGCACCGTGGACGGGGCGAAGGCCGCGGCGGGGGAGTCGGTCACGGCACGGTACCTTTCCGGGCGTCTCGCCGTCCCCGTGAAGACCGCGTCGGAACGACGGAAGGTCTCTGCCGCGACCAAGCGGCTTTCGGTGCGGGCGGCCGCCGCAAACAACTTGAAATCGGTGGACGTCGACATCCCGCTCGGCGTGCTCGTGATGGTGTGCGGCGTGTCGGGCAGCGGGAAGTCATCGCTCGTGAACGACTGCATCGTGCCGCTGCTCAAGACGCACTTCGCCGCGGAGGATGATGAGAACGGCAACGGCGCGTCGGAATCCATCGAGATCGGGGGTGCTGGCGGCAAGCTGGCGGGCTGGGAAGCCATCACGGACTGCATCACGATCACGCAAGCCCCGATCGGCCGCTCCCGCGTGTCGAATCCTGCCAGCTACGTCGGCGTGCTCGACCGGATCCGGGAGCTGTTCGCGAAACAGCCGGAAGCCAAGAAGCGGAAATACGTGGAAGGACACTTCTCCTTCAACTCGGACAAGGGCCGCTGCGAGGCGTGCAAGGGCGAGGGCGCCAAGAACCTGCAAGTCTCGTTCCTCAGCAGCATCGAGATCCCTTGCGAGGAATGCCGCGGGACGGGCTTCAAGCCCGATGTGCTCGAGGTCACCTACAAGGGAAAGAACATCAACGACGTGCTGGAGCTCACGGTCGACGACGCCATCCCGCTCTTCGATGGAGACGGGGCGATCAACGCCCCGCTGCGGATCCTCCAGGAAACGGGCATGGGTTACGTGACGCTCGGGCAACCCGCGACGACGCTTTCCGGCGGCGAGGCGCAGCGGATCAAGCTCGCCAGGGAGATCGGAAAGGCACGCGGCGAGGGCATCCTCTACGTCCTCGACGAGCCGACAACCGGGCTGCATCCCCACGACGTGACGAAGTTGCTCGCGCTGGTCGAGCGTCTCGTGGATCAAGGGAACACGGTCTTGGTCATCGAGCATGACGTGGACGTGCTATCGAACGCCGACTGGCTCATCGAGCTCGGCCCTGGCGGCGGGCCCAATGGCGGCGAGGTGATCGCGACGGGAACCCCGGAGGACGTCAAGAAGGACAAGCGGTCAATTATAGCCCGGTTCTTACGCGTGTGACCTACATATTCAATTTTCGTTCGTTTCTTTCTCGGTTGCCGAGGGAAATGAATTTCTTTTCACGTATTGCGTGAAAAACCAGTGCACGAAGTGAAGATCCTCCTCGTTGACATTCGCCAACTCCAACGCCTCGTAATACCCCGAGCGGAGCTTGGCTTCAATATCGAACATGGGATACCCGCTTTTATGGAGCAAATAATTCATGATCACGCGGCTAACGCGTCCGTTGCCGTCTTCGAACGGGTGGATCGAGACGAACTTGAGCTTCATCAAGCAAGCGACCAGGACGGGGTGCAAAATGCCTTTATTCTGTCCATACCAGTGCATCATTCGATCTAGTTGATAGTCTATCTCTGCGCGGCTCTGAGGTGGAAGGTGCTTGCTTCCTGTGATGAGTATCGGACAATTCCGGATCGTTCCTGAAATGGCCGGTTTGGTTGCACCGAAGAGCGATGCGTGCCATTCGAGGATCAAGTTCATGGACAGCTCGCGTTTCTCCTTGAGCAATCCCCGGTAGACGTTCATGTGCGTTCTTGCCTCGGTTACCTCGTCAACAGGCTTATTTGCCGGGGTAACATTATGCATGATGATATTTTTCACGTTAAAAAACGTGAGCGTAGATCCTTCTATCTTATTCGAGTTATGGGTGAATCGGATGCCGAAATCATCGAAAAACCGTTCCTGGGTTATAGTTGTATAACGTGATAGATTCTTCGCATATTCCGCTTTTATGGCCTCGACTCGGGCCCGCCAACGCTTCTCGAACACCTTCACGACAAATTTCTGCTTGATGTCTGGCGGGATTTCAGAGGCAGATGAGTAATTCCCTGCCGCCATCTCCACGAGGCGCGTCTTATCGGCCTGGCGATATGAATAACGCATGTAGGTGTATTTTTTGCCTTTAATGGTCTTTCTCGTTATGAAGGTCATCTTTATCACTTACAAGAATCTTGTTTTGGTGAAAAATCGTATAATGCGATTGATAATTGTCACGACATTTCGAGGAAAAGTAGACATATATGTTTATTTGTGATGTATAACTCGACATAAGAAGAGTAAGGTATTATGGAGAAAGAGATTCCTTTCGAGCATGCACGACTCACGCCGCCCCGTTCTTGCGTTTAATTGATATAAATCGATGGCTTTTCGACAATACGGGATTTAGCTTGGACGCCGCACGATCCTTGATAAATAGTTCAAGTTTCACCCGGCATTGTCGGTTTTTCATCCTTTGTAGATAGAGCCACATGCCGGGCACAAGAGACCGATCCGCGTCATCTTCATCGTGGCACGATCTGTCTTCTTGCCACAGAGTTTGCACGGCAATGGGGGGAGTGGAGTCGGAGCATCTGAACGCCGATACAAGACCTCGACTACCTTGCTTTTTTGCGCCATGTCCAGATCATACGTGGAAGAATGAGCAAAATGCTGGTATTAGAGTTTTAAGGTCGATTAGTGCAGCTGCTGTTCTTGCCGAGCGGCCGCGCGCAAGACCTTCTTGTCGACCTTCCCGACCGCTGTCAAGGGAATCTCATCGCGGAATTCCCAGATTTTCGGATTCTCGTACTTGGAAAGGTGCTCGCCGGCGTATTTCTTGATGTCATCCTGGGTCTCGGGGGGAGCCGGGTACCCTGCATACAACTTGATGATTGCCTTGACGATCTCGCTGCCAGGGCGCTCGGGATCTTTCAACCCTATGATGGCTACTAGCTCGATGGCCGGATGTTTCACGAGGATGTCTTCCACGTGTACGCTGAAGACCTTGTATCCCGAAACGATGAGCATGTCCTTGACCCGGTCAACGATGGTGATATACCCGTCCTCGTCCATCACGCCCACGTCCCCGGTGTGCAGCCACCCGTCCTCGTCGATCGCCGTCGAGGTTTCCTCGGGCTTGTTGCGGTATCCCCGCGTGACTTGAGGTCCCTTGCAGGTAACTTCCCCCGGGCTACCGAGCGGGGCAGGTTTCCCCGATTCGAGGTCGAGGATCCGGATCACGGTGTTCGGGAGGGGCAATCCTACCGTGCCGATCTTTTTCTTGCCCTTGAAGGGATTTGCTGTGATAAGCGGCGAGGTCTCGGTCATCCCGTATACTTCTATGAGCTTGTTTTCCGCGTGCATTGCATTCTCGAACTTGCGGATGAGTTCCGCAGGGAAAGGTGCCGCTCCGGACACGTAAATCCGGACGGTATCGAGAACGTCCCGTGGAATAGTGGCCGCGCGGGGGTTGTTCAAGATCATCAAGTACAAGCTTGGCACGTTGGCGATGATCGTGGGCCGTTTCGCGATCCATTCATTGACGAGATGGTCCGTGTCTCGCGGGTTCGGAATGAGGATTTGCGAATCTGAATTGAAGAGGGCGTAAAAGCAGAAGAACATCCCGGCGAGATGAAACAGGGGGAAGGCAGATAAGCAGATATCCTTGCCTCGTTCGAGATCGATCCAGTTTTCCACTTGGATCAGGTTTGCAATGATGTTGGCGTGGGTCAACTCCACGCCTTTGGGGTGCCCGGTCGTCCCTCCCGTGTAATAGAGCAAGACAAGGTCATGGGTTGGATCGATGTCAACCGGCATTGCATTCGGGCTCACTTTCATAACGTCGCGAAAGCCGATCACGAGTTTCCCCGGCCAAGGGGTCACCTTGCCCTTCGGGATCTTCTTCAATGCTTTGCCGAGGGCGACCTTGACCGGGGAAAATCCCATATAATCCGCGATGTTCGAAACAACAACGCCCTGAAGATTTGGACACTTGTCCAAGATCTTCGTCAACACCTTCTCGAACACGGCATCGAGCGTGACAAGGAATTTAGCCCCGCTGTCGTTCACCTGGTAAGCTACCTCGTCCGGGCTAAGCAGCGGTGAGAGCCCCGAGCTCACGCCACCGGCGAGAATGGTCGCGACGTGAGCCACGAGATATTGCGGGCAATTAGGGAGGGAGATGGCAACCACGTCACCCTTCTTGAACCCGTTCGCTTGGAGGAAAGTGATAAATCGCTGGGTCATGTCATGGATCTCGCGGTAGAGAAACGTGCGGGCCATGAACCAACACGCCGGCTTGTCCAAGACGGCTTGCATCGCGCGCGAGATGAGGACATTTAATCCCTCGCGAGGAAATTGGAGGACGGGGTGCACGTGGGTGTCATAACTCTTCAACCACGGTTGATCCTCGGTAGAAAATGGTATATCCTTTACCATCAACCCTCATCTGCCACTCAGAACGCGATCTTGATCACGTTTTACCCGCTGGGTAAAAAAAGGTTTGCCTGGCGCGACGGCCGCGCCAGGCCGTCGCGGCATGGCTTTCAACTTCACATCTTTTGGCCACAGGGATTTTCTCCCCGGATATTCTCGATCTGGACTTTCAAAGATATTTCATATAATCTTTTGTCAAGCCCCCTCTCGTCCTTTTAACTTTTTTTTGTCACTATAACCTAGTTCATCCTTGCTCGTCATGCTCCAAGTTCAAGATCTTGGCCATCTCTTTCTGGATTGGCGACATGTTCGTGAGAAGGACGTCGTGTGGGAGATCATGGCCGTAATCAAGCGTGATCTCCTTGATGTCGTCCAGCAAATCGAGGCATTTCTTCATTGATCCATCGATGTCGTGCTGCCGGAGCTTCCGGTACAACAGGTTCGTGATGAGCAGCGCCAGGATGCTGATGAACACGTGCGCGCGGATCTTCTGGTCTGTATAATGGAACATGGGCATCACGCTGATCTGCTCGCGGTCATTCAACGCCTTGAACTGGTCCTCGACGCCTTTCTGGGCACGATACGTCCTGACGATGTCGATCGTGCTCCACTTGTTCTGGTTCGTGAAGATGAATGACTTGCCCGCATCCTTCAATGCCTCTTCACGGGCAGCATCGTCGATATTCCACGTCAGTCGGAGGCCAGAGCTCGTCTCATCTATCACGTACGGGATCAACGCCTTCAACTCCTTCGTTGTAAGGATATCGCGGTCGATCTTCGTGGCCACCTTTCCCTTGTCCCGCCATTGTGGTTTGCTGTTCAGCTGTTTCGAAGAAAATGCAGATAGCTCGTTGATCGCCTTGGCAACGGCTTGGTCGAGCTTGAACTCGTGCAACTCGAAGGTATCGTTGTCGAACGTCACGACCAGCGTGTTTTTCTTTCCGAGGTACATGTCCGTCGATGTCCGGTATCCCAGCACGTCGTTATCCTCTTCCTTCGACCACAGCACCTTGAACTTGGCGAGCGGGATGGCAAGGAGCGGCTTGATCTCGGTCAAGGAAGGTCGCACGCTGCTCACGAAATGCATGCCCTTCCCGTCAAGGAACTTGTAGGCATCATCCGAGTTGTTGCCTTTGTCGAACACGAGTGTGATCCTTAGCGGGTCTATACCGATTGCCCGGAACCGGCGCTCCATGAGCACGATCGCATCCTTGAAATGCGACACGTCCGGGATGTTGCCATCGTAGGTCTCGTGCATCAACGGGATATTACAATCGTCGCGGGTGACCAGCAGCGACGTGTTGACCTGTCGCAAATCGTATCGTTTCTTCTTGTTGTGGCCGGCTTTGGCGATGGTGTTTTTCTTGTGCTCCCGGATGTACGTGAAGAAATTCGTATGATCGAACAAGAAACAGTCAGGTGTGGCATCAAGCTTGGAGAGCACGACGCGACAAATGTCCTGCTCGATCGATCGGATAGTTTCTTGGTCGAGGTACCCCATTTGGTTCCAAATGTTCTGTGGCGTCAAAGCCTCGCCCATGCCAGGAAAATGCGAGGCCAGCGTGGTCTTAGCAAACCAGTCCCCTGCGCCGCGCTTGGAATTCAACATGACCGCCCGATTGATGGCAAGAATCGTGAAATATTGGCCTGCGGAAAACCCTTGTTCCCGCTTGGCGACGTGGCGATCGATTATCCCTGAAAGGTCGAGCTCCTTGCAAATCGAGAGCAAGGCAATAACGCGGCCATACTCGCGCCAGGCGGCGTTCGGTTTTTTTACAGCGAGCTTTTTCTTGATGGTTTGCCATTGGCTGGAGAGAAGGTCTTCTCGACCGAGCGTGATTTGCCAGATGCGTTTTGATTTGCCATTTTCCCACGCGGATTCGCCAATACACTTGTAAACGTAGGTGTGGGTCTTGGTTTTTGAAACCTTGTCAAATAGATAAACCATGCAATATATTCGTCACTATGTATATATTAATCTTTCGGTCAATTAGGTCAATCTCTTTTTTGAAACCGGGAATTAATTCGTCACCATGCACGAATTCCTCGCTATAACAAAATGGGAGTCGCTGGGCCACGACAAAAATGTACGGACAAAAAATGGCACCAATCAACTAACGTTCTTGCCCCTGCTTGTCAAGTAACGCTTGAGCCGAAATATCTAAGGCGCTACATTTTTCCTTTGGGAAAGATGCAAAAAAAGAAAAGGTGCAACGACACATTATAGATGCAAGTTATCGTAACTTTATATGGCAT
>JAUQYZ010000290.1 GCA_030587475.1 Candidatus Sigynarchaeum calidifontis | reverse complement strand
CGCTGCCGTACTGGACCGTGGACTCGTGCACGAAGAATTTAACCTCCGAGAACAGCTTGGCCTCGTTGTTCTGGATGAAATCCGTCAGTCTTTTGAGCATTGCCACTTGCAAGACGACCTCGCCCACTTGCTCGATACTCGTGCCGGTGCTCTTGGTGAAGCGCACGGGGATGCTGGCCGGCGCGTTGCTCGCCGTTTTCAGGGCGACATGGTACACGGCCTTGTGTGCGGAGGCGGGATCCTCTGCCCACCTGTTAAACTTGCGCTCCGTATGGCTCATTCCAAGGTAAACGTTAGCCAGGCTGGCTCGAGCGTCGAAAATGCCATTAGAGGCAATGATTTCGTCGATCGGCATGACTTGGTCAGCCAATGCCTTTTTCGCGCGGGCTCGGGCGCGCGGTTGGCCGGGCGCTCCAGTGGCTCCCTTTTTATGACTCGTCTCGTTTTCCACCTCGTGCTCCATCTATACTATCCGCACGAGTTATAAAAAACTCTTATAAAAGCTTGATTGCCCAGCCTTCAAGTATTTCTTTCAGCTTTCAAAACCGTTACAACGCGCGCAAGATAAACCGCGTAGATTCGAGCTGAATCGCCATGTCGACGATCATCCCTAGCGGGTGTCATCCGTCGGCATCTCGAATCCGTTTCGCGTCAAATAGTCGAGCAAGATGCGCTTTCCCTCCTTGTAATCTCCCGCCGCCAGCAAGTGCTTGCCAGAATCCCTGCCGTACTCGTAGTGGGCGCTCAGCGAGAAACGGCCGGGCCCGTGGCCGCGTGCCCGGACGTGCAGCTCGTGCTCGGCGTCGACCTTGATGGCGATCCCCCAACGCTGGTTGCGCTGCTTGAGCTCGTCGTTTTCGCCGAGATCTCGCCCCCCGTCCGCGAGGAACTGCCGCCTGATATTGCCCTCGACTTCTATCGAAAGGATTGCGTGAACCGGATCGGTCTTTAGCGCCCCGTGCACCACGCTCCGCGCGAGCACCCGCATGTCCGGGTACAAGGCGAAGATCGCGGCTGCGCGCCAAGCCACCCCGATGATGTCCTTGATGGCAAAGGCCGAGGAGGCATCTGGCAAGCCATAATGTTCGATCCTCGCATCGATGTACAGGATTTGATCGACGAGGATCATGAGGATACAGGCGACGTGATCGAGCACGAACAATAGCGCCCCTTTCACGACCTTCGACCTGACAGACTGGCCGGGGATGAACAGCCCGATTCCAACAAATGCACCCCAGAGAAGTGGATGCACGGTTCCGACGGCTATGTCCATTTCATAGCTCATTCCTTGCCACGATAACCCATAAATAGGAACATCCACGTATATCTGGCTACCGGGGAATACTAAACCGAGGAGCCCGGCACCGATCACGTCGTACGCGTACCTGAGGAGATAGAGTGGCCAGACGGCATACGAGATGAAATACACGAGCATCCACATGGCCATCAAGCCGGTAAAGAACCGCAGTATGACCAGCACCCTCAAGGCCTTGTTCTTGAAGGCCCAGGCCCCGGCGATCGCCGCAGCGGCGAATCCGATGCTGCTGAGCACGAACATGGACCAGAAGACGAGCGTGGCTATGTTATAGATCGGCATGTCCTCGGCAAAAATATATATCAGCATCGAGATCGCGATGCCCACGCAGACGAGCACGTAGAACTCGACGATTCTTTTCTTGCGAAAAGAAGCATCCTGGATCTTTTCCTTCAAGGCGAGGTATTCTTGCTCCAGCGGGACGTCCCGCGAGTGGCTGCTCCACCAACCTCCTATCCTTCCCTTCAACAAGAAGACGATGACCAGGACGGTGCCGACGATGCCCAAGATGATGCAGATTCGAATGGCGGCCGAGAACAGCGACATGCATCTCTATTGCATTCTCCTCGCGTTATTGTATTTGAACGTATCGGTGAACCTGGCAAGATGTTCATTCCACGACGATCAGGTTGCCGCACGACGCGCACCGCACCGACGTGCCCTTGACGGGCGCCGACTTCATCACGGCGCCGCAGTGCGGGCAGTCGAAGATCGCGTCGTCGACGGGCTTCACCCGCGTCGTGTCGATCATGCCCGAGATGAATTCCTCCGTGCCGGGATCCACGTGGCCGCGGATCACCCCCTCCGAGAGGAGTTTTAGCAGCCGTTCCTCTATCTGGTCCTCCGGCACGCCGGACTTGGCCGCGAGGGTGGCCAGGGTGATTTTCGGGTACATGTGGAGCAGGCCCTTGATCTTCTGCTCCTCGGGGGACAGCTCGCGCCGGGACCTGGCCACCGCCCCGATCGACTGCAAGGCGGGCATGAGGCTCGAGAACACGGCGGGCACTTGCACGTTAAATGCCGGTTCCTTGTCCAACGTGCCATCATCCGCTTTCTTCTTGAAATCCCTGAACTTCTTGATCGACAAGCCGGTCATGATGCCGAGTATGACGCACATCGGGATGTTGGCATACAGCGCGATGTAGAGCAGGGTATCGACCCCGATGAAGTACCCGAGGCCCCCCCACAGCGCCTCGATGAACACGTAGATGAATACCAGGCCGATGGTGCACGCCATCGACGTATGGGCTTCCCGGTAGGCCCTCGTGAACTTGTACTTGTCATACTTGCCCTTTTTCATTATGCTTGAATGAAACCACGATGCGTTATAAGCGTTGCACCGGGCGCTGGTGGGCCACCGCGGGAGCCAGGGGGAGGCGGGGTCAGTTCACGACGATCAGGTTGCCGCACGACGCGCACCGCACCGACGTGCCCTTGACGGGCGCCGACTTCATCACGGCGCCGCAGTGCGGGCAGTCGAAGATCGCGTCGTCGACGGGCTTCACCCGCGTCGTGTCTATCATGCCCGAGATGAATTCGCCAGTGCCGGGGTCGACATGACCCTTGATGTTGCCGTTAGACACGAGCTTCAGCAAGGTCTCCTCGATCTGGCCTGCCGGTATGCCGGCCTTCGCCGCGAGGTCAGCCATCGTGATCTTCGGGTACATCTGTATCAACCCCTTCACTTTCTTCTCCTCGGGGCTTAGCGTGGCATCGCCCATTGCATAATAGGTGGATAGCACCGTGCCATACGACGCGATGGTCGTGTCGTCCTTGATCGTGCCGTCCGCCACCTTCTTCTTGTATTGCCGGTACGTCCACATGCAATACCCTACTCCGGCGCTGGACATGATGGCGAACGGGATGTTCCCGTACAGCGCCATGTACCACAGGATGTCAACCCGGAGGAAATACCCGAGGCCGAGCCACATCGCCTCGATCATCGAATACATGACGAACAGCATGATCATGCAGACGCGCGAGCTGGCAAATCGCCGGTACGAAATCGTGTTCCGGTATTCCGCTTTCATGATTGATTCCTCTCAGCACGGGTAGAAAAGCGCGACTTGCCCTGCACGGCGAATCGGCCCGAACCGGCATCACGCCGCCGGAGAACAAAGGAGCACACGAGCATCCACGTGACCGGCAAACCGGCAAAAATGTGCATCAATTTCGAGAGCGCCATGCCACCACCGACGACGAACATGTAGAACCCGGCGACCAAGAGTGGAAGATCATTCCGGATGAGCTGCCTGGCAAATAAATGAGCACGATGTACTTTCCGTGCTTGTCTTCTTCCGCACCGCTACAGCCATTGCAGCCCTCATGATTACAAAGCCATCATCAAGAGCACGGACTGCTCCTTCACGAGCTTTTCAGACAATGACTTGACGATGCTATCCACGTCGGGGATATTCATCGCGACGAGTCTCTCTTTGAGCGTAACCTTGATGACATCCATGATCTGTTTTAGTTTCATAGAAATGAATCATTTAACCCCATAAAAGTTGTGGTCATGAATTATTCTTCGGTCGGAATAAATGGATGGCGGGAGAATCAAGCCCAGCATGGCCAAGCTGCCGCTCGCCCGGCGTTGGATGGTGGTAAAAACGAGCGTGGTGCTGCTGGATCAGTCCATCTCGGGCAAGTCTTGGAACAGGTCCTCGTTCGCTTCCCGTTCCTCGTCCGTGATGGTGATCTCCTTCTTCGGGCCTTCGAGCACGAGGGTCTTGTCCTTCTCCGAGTGATCGAGCTTGGTCGAAAGCGTGTATCGCTCCTTGTGCGTTTCCGCTTCGAATTCCCGCTCGTAACCGCAGCTGGAGCAGTACAGGATCTTCTGGACTTGTTCTTCCTCGGACTTCTTCTTCTTGGATGAGGTGACCTTCACCCTCTTCTTCTTGATCAACAGAACGTTGTCACACTTAGGGCAAAATTCCATGGGAAATCATTGTCTAACGGTTGCTTTCTACACGATGTAGTCGTGGATTTTTGTTACTAATCACGCACGGTTTAAATATGTTTCAGTTAAGACCCGCTATTAACACTTTGAACTAAGCAATGCTATTTAACTCCATTGATGGTAAACGGCAATTCAATAGGGCGGTTAATCTTGCACGAAACCACGATGCCATCCCCAAGCCCACCCAAGTCCATAGTAGATGAAAGCCCCTCGAGAAAAAGGGCTCATGATCTTAGCCAGTTCAAGATGGTCCACCCGCCATTCTTGCAGCGCGGGCATTCGAAGACATCGGCCTGGTTCTCGAGCTATACCCACTCCTATTCAAGAGTAAGCTCTGTCGGGCACGATTTTCTCTTTCCGCGCGGGCACCTGGCTCGCCCAACGCGCCTTCAACCACTCTGGCGGCGTGAATCCGAGATACACTACAACGCCGCCTACCGCTCCTAGGATCCACCCGAGCGTGACCGTCCAATATTCACGTATTGGCACGAGGATGATGGCCTCGTGGGATACGAACAAGATCAACGCGGCGAGCATGAACAATCCCGACAAGGCGATGTAGGCAAGCCCATGGGCTTCAACTTGCTTGGACGAGTCGCGCTTGATACGCCCCCTCAACACGATCGCGTTCCTCGTAAGGACGATATAGATGGCCATCGCGGATGCCACGTGGACGGCAAGGGCGAGCAAAGGCCAGTCAGGGTCCCCCGTGAAGAATATGATCACGAGGGCGGGGCCGACCGCTATTTCCATTGCAGCGAGCAAACCAAGAGGCTTCTTGTTTTTATCCTCGAAGAAAACATCTCGAATGAAGAGGAGCAAGAAAATATTGGCTATCGCGTTCATCGTGAACGATAGGTACGACCCCAGGGTGACATAATTGAAGACCGGACGCCAGCCGGGGTAAACGCCGTTCAAAGTGAATGCGACATAATCGATAACGGCGGCGATCACTAGGAAACCGGCCATGTCCCGCAAGGATCGAACCGTCCGCACCGGTCGCTCCTTGCATTTCTTGGCGAGCAACGCGAACACGACGAGGCCGATCGCCGAACTAATGATGGCACCAGCGTATGCCATCCATTGGTACTCATACATGAAGAACTGGTACATCGTGATCTCACGTCAGCACCCAGGATGGCTGCTTCTTAAGATTGCCGAACCGAGGCAACTGTTTTAAGCTCGATGTTCCTAAACTTGCGTGGCACTTCACTCCAGGTGATTCCATGAAAAAAGCAAAGTTCTTTCTTCTAAAAAGCGGCCTCGAGAAATCGGAGGCTGAAGTCAACGCGTGGCTCGCGCAGAACGCGGAGAGGAAAATCCTATCTTCCGCGGGGATAGGTAACGCCTATATCGTCATCATCTACGAGGAATAAACACGAAAAGCCGATGTACTTTCCTTCCACCATTTTTATTTTATAGAAGATTAATTTACGGGATGTATACGACGATGATCGTCGACGACGACACCCGTGTCAACATCGTGACATGCCTTTCCAGCGCAGCCGGCGTGATCATGGACATGGACGGGACGATTTTAGACTCTTACGAAGCGCACTACAAGGCCTGGCACCGCATCCTCGGCGAGCACGGCCTCGGCTACACGCGTGACGAGATCGTCGCCCAGTTCGGCAAGACGACGACGACCATCGCGGGCATCCTGTTCAAGACGGATGACAAGGAATTCATCGCCCGCGTCACCAAGCGCAAGGCTGGGTACTTCATCGAACAGATCCCGCGCATGAACTTGTTTCCTGGCACGCGTGACGTCCTGGCGGCGCTTAAGGCCCGCGGCAAGAAGACGTGCATCGCCTCGTCCAGCTCCAACGCTGCCATCGCCAGCGTCATCGATGGCCTCGGCTTATCGGGCCTCATCGACTCGTTCGTCGGCCTCGATGACATCAAGAACGGCAAGCCCGACCCGGAAATGATATTCAAGAGCTGCGACCGCCTTGGCCTCGCCCCGGCCCGCTGCATCGTCGTCGGCGACACGGAATACGACGTGAAGGCCGGCAACGCGGCGGGCTGCTTCACCATTGCCGTGCTCACGGGGGAAAATTTCACGGGCGAGCAGCTGGTCGCCGCCGGTGCGGGTGCCGTCGTGCCATCCATCGCCGACTTGCTCCCCTTGCTGAAGGCATAAGAATACCGTCGGCCAAAGTTATTCACGAGTGGCCATGGAGCATGACCAACCCGCGTGCAAGGTCACGGTCACGTGCAACAACCACGTCGACCCGCTCATCGAGGCGGACGACACCAGATTCCTCGATTTCCCGCGCCCGCTCATGCGGAACCTCGTGGGCGAGCATGGTTTCTCTTGTCACGTGAAGGCCGGGAGCACGAGCATCATCTTCGACACGGGCGGCGTGAAGAAGACCTTCTTGAACAACATCCAGGCCGTGGAACCCGATTACGAGACAATCACGTGGATCGTGCTCTCGCACGGCCACCACGACCACGTCGGCGGTCTCGTGACTTTCCTCGCCCTGCTCAAGGACAAGATCGGCGAGCTGCCCGGCATCTCGTGCCATCCCGCTGCACTGGCCAAGCGCTATTCCTTCGATCCCAAGGAGAAGATCCTTCTGCCGCTGGATCCAGACGAGGCCCCGAATCTCGTGAGACGGGGCGTCTTGAAGGCGCACGCGGGGCTCAGCGAGGCCACGCTCGAGCGGCTCGGGGTCCGGGTGGAGGCATCACCAGAGCCGGCCATCATCCACGATGACAAGGCACTAGGCATCTCGATCAAGACGACGGGCGAGATCCCCCGGATCCACGAGACCGAGTTCTTCCCGGGCAATTACATCATCGAGCAGGAGGGCAAGTTCGTCAAGGACACGTTCCCCGACGACCAGGCGCTCATCGTGGAGAGGACCGACGCTTTCTCCGCGCTGTTCCTCGGTTGCTGCCACGCCGGCATCGAGAACACGGTCGCCCGCGCGAGGACGCTCGTGAAGGCCCCCATCCGCGTCATTGCCGGCGGCTTCCACATGAGCGGTGCAAAGCAAGACGCCATCGAGCGAAAGCACGCGTTTCTCGAGGCGCTGGCCAAGGAGGGAGCTGGCTCGCCGGGGCCGGAACGTCTCGTGGTTCGCCCCACGCATTGCTCGGGCGAGCGGTTTTACTTGCACCTCAAGATGAAGGGCTCTGGCGCGCTCGACGTCGACCGGCTGCCCGCCGGGGCTCGTTTCCTGGTCTGACCGCGCCGCGCGCCCCTTCCACCAGAAAAAAGAAAGAGATTTTCGGCATCGACGAGCCGTTCAAGGCTCGTGGGGGAGCAAGAAAAAGTCAATCCAAGGTTTTTCCCACGTGAACGCGGTGAAGAAGAACACGGACAAGCCGAGCAGCACCAGGATGACCACCATCGTGAACGTGTCGATCTTCGACTTCTGCAGCACGCGCTCCACCGCGCCGCCGAGGATGCCGATGATGTAGACGACGACGAATGCCCACGGCAGCTCGAGATAGAGCGGCAGCTCGGCCCTCACGATGGCTGGAACCACGTACCAGACGATGACGAATCCTCGTCCTCGGGCCCTTCGTTTTCATCGGTGGCATCTTCGCCTTGCATGTTCCCGAGCTGGCCGAATATGTCGCCCATCCCCTTCGTGAACATCTCCATCACTTGCTTCAGAAGGTTCAACAGAAAGTCCGGATCGAGCATCTTGGAGATCATGTCGTAGAGGCCATCCGGATCGTTCGTCTTGAGCTTGAAGCCGTCCTCCAGCTGTTCGAGCTCGAAATCCGGGATGCCCGAATCCGGCATCATCGCCTTCAGATCGGCAATTTTATCGGGGCTGAACACGCTCGCCGTTGTAGGATCGCTGGCCATCGCGGGGTCGGTGAACCGCACGACGACACAATCTGTTTTTTTTATGATCTTGACCTTGTCCTTGAGATCGGCGAGCTTTTCTTTGAGCCCGTCGATGTTGAAATCAGCGCCAAACATGATTGGGATGAGACGCAGATGGCTTAAATAACTAGCAATGGTCAAAAATATCCCCTGTTGACGACGGGAAAAGAAAAAAAAACGTTTCACGTGTAGAAGTAATCCCGGGTCATGTTCGTGTCAGATCCCTTCTTTTTATCTTCCTTCGTTGGCGGGCTGCCACCACCGAGGAGACCAGGTGCACCAGGCCCTTGCATACCGAAGAGCTGGAACACCGACCGCATCATCTTTTGGAACATCTCGGGATCGAAGATGGCCTTGATGGATTCGAGGAACTCGTCGATTTCCGCGGGATCATCCGGGATCAGTTTCAATCCCGTCTTGTCGGCGAGTATCTCCACGCGGAAGCCGGGGGTTCGCTCTTCGCCATCCGCGTCATTCTCGTCATCCTCAGAAGCAGAATCCTTGGAATCCTCGTCGTCGCCAGCGCCCATCATGTCTTGGAACTGTTTCATGATATCCTTGCCACCGGCACCCATCATGCCTTCCATCATCGACTTGAGCGATTCCAGGGTCATGCCAGGTGCAAGTGCCTTGAATTTCAAGATGACACCCTCGTCGTCTTTGGTGATGGTGATGTTTTTCTTGAATTGGTCCAGCAACCCGCCGAAATCCGTGGGATCCCCTTCATCGTCCACGGGTTCCTTTTCCTTGTCCTTCATGTAATCGTCGTTTCTTCTGTCACGTGTAATTGAGGGCATCCTTGCCCTAAAAACCAGGCGCTGATTCTGAAAAGGGAGATTAACAAGGATAGAATACACGTGAACCACGGGGTTATTTAAGCACGGCCCCGTGCCGCGCGCTGGACACGTGCGCGGCGTAGTGCTTCAAGAAGCCCTTCAAGCCCGGCCGTTCCAGGGGCTTCCAGGCAGCCTTGCGCCTGGCAAGTTCGCTGGCGGGAACGAGCAAGTCGAGCACGCGCCGGGGGATGTCGATCTTGATGGGGTCGCCGTCCTTGACGAGCGCGATGGGGCCGCCCTCGGCGGCCTCCGGGCACACGTGGCCGATGCAAGGCCCGCGGGTCGCGCCGGAGTACCTGCCGTCGGTGACCATCGTGACCGAGTTGCCGAGCCCCATCCCGACGAGGATGGCCGCGGGCAGCGAGAGCTCGCGCATGCCCGGGCCGCCCCTCGGGCCCTCGTTTCGGATCACGAGGACGTCCCCGGCGCGCACCTGGTTGCCTAGCAAGGCCTCCTTGACCGCCTCCTCGCATTCAAAAACGCGTGCCGGGCCCTCGTGCACGAGCATGTCGGCTTCGATGCCCGATTGCTTCACGATAGCGCCTTCGGGAGCGAGCGTCCCGCGGAGGACGGCCAGGCCCCCCTCTGGCGCGAGCGGGCTGGCAATCGAGCGTATCACCTTCGCGTCCCCGGCGTCGACACTCGCCAGGAACTCGCGCAGCGTCGTGCCGTCGACCCGCGGCGTGTCAAGGTGCAAGAGCGGGCAGATTGCCTTCAGCAGCGCTGGAACGCCCCCGGCCGCGTGCAAGTCGCTGATGGTATACTGCGATGCCGGCTTGAACTTGGCAACGAGGGGTGTTTCCTTGCTCAGCTTGTCGAAGTCATCCATCGAGAACGAAAAATCGATCTCCGCGGCCAGCGCGGGGAGGTGCAGTGCCATGTTCGACGAGCCACCGAATGCAAGGCCCGCGCGCGCGGCGTTCGTGATGCTCTCCCTCGTGATGAATGCTTTCGACGTCTTCCCCTCCTTGACGAGCCGCATGACCGCCATTCCCGCTTCCTTCGAGAGCCGGAGCTGCGACTTGTCCAAGGCGGTGATGGTCGAGCTGCCGGGCAGCGCCAGCCCCATCGTTTCGAGGATGCAGGCCATGGTCGACGCGGTCCCCATCATGTTGCACGCGCCCGTCGAGCACGTCTTTGACTCGATCTCGTGGAATTCCTGGAGGGTGATCTTGCCCTTGTTGTACTCGCCGATGGCTTCCTTGACATCGCACGTGACATATGTCCTGCCCGCGATCTGCCTGGGCGGCATGATGCCGCCGGGCACGAACACGACGGGCAAGTCGACCCGCGCCGCCGCCATGAGCATGCCAGGGATGATCTTGTCGCACGAGCAGAGCATCACGGCGCCGGAGAAGTTGTGGGCGTTGATGGCGAGTTCGACCGAGGCCGCGATTGCTTCACGCGACGGGAGCACGCAGTGCATGCCGCGGCCCTGGCAGATGCCATCGCACAAGCCGATCGTGTTGAACTCGAGCGGGGTGCCCCCCACCTCGGCCACGCCTTCCTTGACCCGTTCCGCGAGTTCTCGCAGGTGAACGTGGCCAGGGTTCAATTCGGACCACGAATTGGCGATGGCGATCAAGGGCTTCTGCAAATCGTCGTCCGAGTGGCCCATTGCCTTGAACAAGGCGCGCTCGTACGCGCGCTCTGGGGGTAACTTCAATCCAAGCGTCATCGTATCTTCACTTGCATTCCGCGGTTTTTCCAAATCGTGCTGTGGCACACTAGTGCACTAATCCCTAAGTCCCTACCTAGTTCCGTGATACGTCCCAAAACCGCAAACCTTACATATTGTCGTGGATTTCCTCGTGAAAACCAAGGACGTCCACGATGCCTGGTCCAAAACCAGTCAAGGTAACGATATCACGTCGACAAAAAGTGATATTGAAAAATATCGGGCATTCCTCGAGGATGCGTCCCACCGCATGCGGTTCGTGTACACGCCGAAATATTGCTCGTGGCTAAACCAGGTGGAATGC
>JAUQYZ010000263.1 GCA_030587475.1 Candidatus Sigynarchaeum calidifontis | reverse complement strand
CCTCGTCGGCACCCTCCTCTGCATCCTTCCTGGCTGCAGAATACGCCTTAAAATCGACTTGTTTTTTGTTGATCTTGAAGAATTCGGCATAGCATGAATATCCGTTATCTTCCTTCACGTACGCGAGCCTTCGAAATTGAAGCCTTCGAAATTCGAAATTGACCGGTCATAGCTCGGGATCCCATGTACTCCCGATGACCGATCATTCGATAGGGAATACAATGCAAGTGAAAAATAATAGTTTGCCTCGACGTGCGGTCATGAGGGCAAGAAAAGGCATGAAGAGGAAGGGATGAGATCGAGGGGGATCAGTAAAATCTTTTTACGAGCTTGACCTTGGTCGTGTCCTCGTCGTAGATGACGAGGTTTTCCCTCGCCAGCTCGTGCACCGCCCGCAAGACCATGGCACCGGAGATGCCGGTCGCGTTCTTGATGTGGTCGCGGGTCATCTCGCTCGCGCCGCCATGCAAGACATACAAGATGCGCGCGTGCGGCTGGCCCTGGAAGATCTTTTCGAGCAAGATACTGAGGATGCTCAGCGACGCCTTGAGATCGTCGAACTTGAGCTCCTTCCCCTCGAAGTCCTTGACCAGCGCCGTGAACTTCTTGAGCTGACCCTCGATCGACGCGTATTCCTTCAAGATGCGCTGTTGCTCTTCGGAGAGCTGGGATATCTTTTCCATCTTCTTCTGCTTCTCGGCTTCGAGCAACTTGCGCTCCCGGTCGAGATCCTCGATCGTCGCCTTGTTGTCCTTGAGAATCTTCTTAATGTCTTCGATGATCGGGTTGAGGGTATCAAATTTCTCCAGGGCCTCGTGGAATTCCTTCCGGGTTGCGCTCAAGTTAACGCCTATCTTGTCGACTTCCTCGAGCGCCTTGTCAATTCTCTCGATCGACGTGGAATCCATGTTCTCGCACCATGAAACGCGGTATTTCGCCAGGCTTTCACGTTCGTCCGGTAAAGATCCCGTCACTGCCGGCATATATCAAATTTTATCCGCCCGCGCAGGCAAATAATCCATCAAGGCTGCCAAGACAAGTCGCATGTTCTGTAATCGCGGAGGTTAAAGCATCGTGTTGGCATCGTTATTTCGATACTAGGAAAAAAATGGTTCCCAAAGGTGACGTTGCACGAACATCGACCAGCTCAAGAAAAAGATCCCGGACATGTTCGAGAGGATCAAGCGCGACGTGCAGAAGGTGCTCAAGCAGCGCCGCGCCGGATTGAACCTGGGTTTCGTGGACATGGGGATGAGCCCTCAAGGATTCATCGGGGGCATGTTCTTCAGCGGCGGCACCATGATTCTCATGAACACGCGCGCCCTCCAGGTCCTCATCGAGGAAACCAAGAGCCATGACATCCCCGAGATCGCTGAATATTATGTCTATCACGTGCTCATGCACGAGTATATCCATTCCCTCGGGTATCTTGACGAGCGAGAGTGCCAGGATGTCACTGCCTTCATCACGCACGAGCTATACCCCCATAACCACCCGATAACGATCATGGCAGACCGGGGCATCGGCATTTACTTCCCGAGGTTCATTTACGCGCCGGAAAACTTCGCGTTCAAGCCGCCGGAAAACACCAGCATCGAGCTCGTCAAGGGCTTCGACCGCAGCTCTACAACCTACTTCACGTGACCTTTCTATGCCTTGATTTGTCGTAGCATGTCGTGGGGAAACTCATAAATCGATTCGCCTCCTTCTTGTCGCGCGTATGACAGACGCGAGCTTGCTTGATGATACTGTCAAAATGGCCTCGCTCGACCCCCAAGGCATGTTGGGCATCGTCGAAGGCTCGCCGGAGTTCATAAAATGGTGCTTGAACGAGTTCGAATTCGACAAGGGAAAGAACATCGAGAAATCGGTGCAGAAGCTAATTCCAAGGAAACTGGCGGGCATCTTCATCTCGGGCATGGGTGGATCTGCGATCTCCGGGGACGTTATACGGGATTGGATCTCGGATGCCATCCACGTCCCCGTCATCGTGAACAGGGAATACCAGTTACCCGCATTCATAAATGCTTCATGGTTCGGTTTTTTCTTGTCCTACTCCGGCAACACGGAAGAAACGCTATCGGCATACCTCGATGCGAAGCGGCGTGGCATCAAGTGCATCTGCGTCACGGCTGGCGGCCTCCTGGAGGATGCTGCCAAGAAGGCCGGTGACCTGCGATTGAAGGTTCCGGGGAACTTACAACCAAGGGCCGCCTTGCTCTACCTGTTCACCACGCTCGCGATTGCCGTGGCGGACTGCAATCTCCTCGACAAGAAAATAATGATGGCAGAGTTGCAAGAATCATACCAGGTGCTCAGCTTTTTATCCAAGGCGCTCGGTCATTCCGTCGTGCTGAAGGACAATCCCGCCAAAAGATATGCTGCCGCTGTTTATGGCACGACCATCATCGTGTATGGCTTCGGTTTTTACCAATCCGCAGCCAGACGGTTCAAGGGGCAAGTGAACGAGAACAGCAAGAACCCGGCGTACTACGACACGTTCCCGGAACTCAACCACAACGAGACCGTTGGCTGGGAGGTCGAGCCGAGCCTCGCCCGGAATTTCTCGTGCTTCTTCATCCGGGATCCCGCGCAAGAATCCCCGGCCCTCAAGGTTCGCATCGAGTTCACCAAGCAGATCGCGGCGACCAAGGCTAATACTGCCATCGAAATCGCACCGGCAGGGAAATCCCGGCTTGCGCGCATGCTCTCGATCATATACATGTCGGATTTCATCTCCGTGTACCTCGCATTCTTGAACAATGCCGATCCAACGCCCGTGAAATATATTCAAGGCTTGAAGGATGAGCTGGGTAGGAAAGTGAATATGCAAGCAGATTTCGCGGCGGGCATCGCAAGGCTCGGTAAAAGTTGAGGTGAGCGTCGAATGGTTGACTCCCCTTTCATCCAGGAAATCAAGTTCACCACGAACGGCATACGTGGCGTTGCAAATCAAGACCTCACGCCATACACTTGTGTCCGTATCGGCCAAGCCATCGGCAATTGCTTGAAGCGAGAAAAAGGAAACAGTGTTATCATCTCGACGGATTACCGCACGAGTGGTCCCATCATCAAGCACGCCATCATCTCGGGGCTCATCTCGATGGGCATCAATGTAACCGATGCCGGCCACGTGCCCACCCCGGCACTACAGAAATACATCAAGGACACCCATGGCTATTCAATGGGGCTCATGATCACCGCATCCCACAACCCGCCGCAATATAACGGCATCAAGGTCATCGACGGGGACGGTATCGAGATACCGCCCAAGAAAGAGGCGGACATCGAAAAATGTTACAAGAACTGGAAACCCGATGCAGATCTTCCCGAATGGAATGCCACCGGCCACCTCAAGATGGATTCAGGGATAATTGAACATTACATCACCAGCATTGTAAAGCACGCGAGGGTCGAGAAGGAAAGGGCACACGACGTGCACGTCATCGTCGACCCCGGGAACGGCATCACTTGTGCCTATTACCAGACCTTGCTCGACAAGCTTGGCGTCAAGTACACGTCGATTTTCGACACCCCGGACGGCACGTTCCCGAACCGCGAATCGGAACCCACGCCAGACACGTTGAAGGTCCTCAGCAGGAAAGTCGTAGAAGAGGGTGCAAGCTTCGGCGTGGGCTTCGACGGGGATGGAGATAGGGCCATATTCATAGATAACGAAGGGATCTTCCACTGGGGAGATGAAAGCTTTGCGATCATCCTCGATGACTTGTTGGAAACGTACAAGGGCTGGGTAATCACGCCAGTGAGTTCCTCGGTGCTCGTGCAAGACGTGGTCGACGCGCACGGGGCCAAGCTCGAGTGGACGAAAGTGGGCAGCATTACGGTCTCGAGGCGCATGCTAGAACTCGATGCGATCATTGCCGGCGAGGAGAACGGCGGTATCTTTTACAATCCCCATCAACCTGTCCGGGACGGCGGGATGGCCCTCGCGCTCATCATCGGGGTCATGACCCGCAACTGCTGCGATATCGGGTCCCTGTTCAAGGCACTGCCCAAGTATCACCTGCACAAGGAAACTATTCAAGTCAAGCAGAAGGAGAAAGACAAGATAATGTCCCGAGTTGCCGATGCTGTCAAGAAAGAAAAGTTTGACAAGCTTATCACGATCGACGGGGTTAAAGTATTCAAAGACGGAGGATCGGTGTTGATACGGGCTTCCGGTACAGAACCGAAATTCCGCAGCTTCGCCGATGGCAAATCTAAGGACGTAGCCGAGCAACTCGCCAAGTGGGGGATAGAGCTCATCAAGCAATCCATAAAGGATTGAATGTACTAGCACGGGACCCGCTTTCATGATCCAATATCCATTGAACTACTTCTGGTGAGTGTGATGGTCAAGAATTGGGAGAAATTGAAAGAAACTTTAAAAGGCTCGTTTCGTGTGTTCTCGGTAGTCGAGGCGACGTTCGCCAACCCGTATAACCGGAAGAACGTACACGCCTTCGTCATCGAATGCGATCAGTGGGTGAACGTGATCGCCACCACCAAGGCCCAGGAAATGATCATCATCAAGCAATTTCGCTTTGGATCGAGTCGCGTCGAGATCGAGGTGCCCGGGGGCATCGTTGAAAAGGGGGAGGAACCCGCTAGTGCCGCTGCGAGGGAGCTACGCGAGGAAACGGGGTTCGAGGGAGACACCCCGGAGCTCGTGGGCCGGGTGAACCCGAATCCTGCCTTGCATCACCACTGGTGTTTCACCTATTGGATTAAGAACGTCGAGAAGAAGGGGAATCCGATGTTCGATGGTCCGAACGAAAGATGCGATGTAACGGTCGAGCCGATCCCCCGCGTGAAAAAAATGATCGATAATGGTACCATCACCCACGGGCTGGTCATAGACGCTATTTTCTGGTTTTTTCTCCGCGCGGGAATGGTGGCCGTGTGATCCGAAGCTCGATTATCGCTTTATGCCTTTATCAAGGCTCCCGGGCCACATGTCATCGAATCGATCCTCGGGTTTCTTGAGCATATCCGTGAACACGACAATAATTTTGTGTTTGAACGGTTCAAAATCCACGTTCTCGATGTCCTTCTTATCTCCGTTTATAGCCACGAACATTTCTCCCAATTTCTTGATCTTCTCTTGCACGGCCTTGAGAAAGGTCTTGTCCAATTTATCTGACATCAAGTCAACGATCGCATATACCAGAACGATCCGATCAGGATCCATCGAAGTGATTCTCGATGCGGTATCAGCTGGTGGTTTGCTTCGAGCAAGATCTTTTATGACCGCGGGCTTGATCTCGAAGCCGTTAAACAAGATCGTGTACTTTGCGATGTTAAGTCGCTTGAGAACGTGATCACGAAAGATTTCGGGGACGATGGAATAGATACCAGAGATGATTTGGTCTTTCGTGGCGTCGCTAAGGGCCTCATTCCGGCGATAAAACCCGACGTGCACCAGGGACTTTTCTCGATGCAATATGCCTATCTCGACTACGAACATGCCAAATTCCTACATGTTTTAGGTTCCAATCAATCTCTATATTGGGCAAGGCTAAATTTGATCAACACAACAAATATGGGTATTTAAAACCGCTCGAGCGGGGTTGCTAAACAGTCCAGTTTTTGCTAGACAAAGTTGGACACGGTGTGGATGATATCCCGGTTTATGGGCCATGATTGGATGATGCATGGCATCATGACATCATGCGTGAGGATCGGCATCGCCGCGTCGATGATAGGAGTGTGCACCCGGACGATACGGCGATGGGATGCAGCGGGGAAGATCACGTGCATCAGGACGCCGGGAGGGCACCGGCGGATATCGTTGATCGTTATCGAAGGCCAGCAAGCACGCG
>JAUQYZ010000179.1 GCA_030587475.1 Candidatus Sigynarchaeum calidifontis | reverse complement strand
GACGTGCCGCGCCGGGAGATCGTCACCAATCTGGAGGCTGCCAGGGCGAACGACTGCCAGCTCGAGTTCGTGCTGAACGGGACGCTCACCTGTCGCGGCCAGCCGTGGCGGTATGATGAATGGACCGATATGGTCCAGCAACTCACGCAGGAGTACGCATAGAACGATTCACCACAAAGAACCCTGTTAGTCCTGCTATCAGAACATCTGTGTTTATCTGCGTGCATCTTTGTTTATACTCCTTACAAAGCAGGCGAACGTGAAAGGATCCATCATGTTGAATAACCTGGCGCAGATTGTAAACGCGAAGACGGGGCGGGAGTCATCGTGGGACAGGAGCGGGCGGAACTGGGACAACTGGACGATACCGGCTGGTCAGTCGCGTGTGCTGGCGGACATCAAGGGGCCGGGGCAGATAACGCACATCTGGATGACGCAGGCGTGCGGGTATCGGGAGTGTCTGCTGCGGATTACCTGGGACGACGCCAAGAGTCCTTCGGTCAACGTACCTTTGGGCGATTTTTTCTGCCTGGGCAACGGCATCGTCAACTCCTTCCAGTCGCTGCTCTTCACTGCGTCGACCAACGGGAACAATTTATTCAACTCGGGCTGCGCGCTGAACTGCTACGCACAGATGTCGTTCAAGAAGCGGGCAATCATCGAGTTGATCAACCAGAGCAAGGAAGAGCACAACCAGTATTTCTACATCGATTACGAGACATATGAAAACGAGTCGCAGATCGATGGATTGGGCTATTTCCATGCCGAGTTCCACCGGGAAAATCCTTTTGGTGGATGGGGTCACGAGATCACCGTGAACACCCTGGAATCGAACATCCCCAACAAGGAGCGCATCGCCTGGGAAAACAACTTCGTCATCCTCGAAACACGGGGCAAGGGTCATTACATCGGTTTTAACATGTCTATAACGAACTTCCAGGGCACCTGGTGGGGAGAAGGCGACGACATGATATGGGTCGACGGCTACAAGTGGCCGCCCGACCTCCACGGCACCGGCAGCGAGGATTGCTTGAACCAGGCGTGGGGGATGCAACCAAATGCCTTCCTGCGCAACGGCAGCTCGATCTACGAGCAAAACACGAAGGGATACCAGACGAGTTACAATTTCCACGTAGAGAACCCCGTCCGCTTCACGAAGGATATCAAGGTCACGATCGAGCACGGCCATGCCAACCACCTGCGCAACGAGGTGTCGAGCGTCGCCTACTGGTACGCGGAAGTGCCCACCGCCGTCAAGGAGCCCCCGCCCGTCGAGAAGCGCATGCCCGTGCTCAAGGTCGACGGGAAGTGGGTCTTCGATCCAAAGAACCAGATCACGAGCCGTGAGATACCGCTCACCGACGAGATGAAGAAATCGAAACGACGGTGGAAAGCAAAGGATCTCGGAGGATATATCAACGTGTCGGGCAAGCTGTGTGTCGATGCTCGTGGCCTGGCCTGCATCGAGATGCAGCTCTGGCGCGATAACCCCAATTTCTACCAGATCCCTCTCGGGGACTTGCTGGAAGAGTTCGTGCACAAGCCCGTCGAGGTGGAATTGCCGGGGGGAGAACCATTGCACGTACTGTCTGGCACTCTCGTGCTGCAACCGAGCGGCGAGCTTGCCGTAGAAGCCCTTCCACAGAAGCCTGGAACGCTTGCCAAGATCACCGCCATTAAGGACTTGATCAGCGGGTACATTGGCAAGGCGGTCGAACTCGAGGGGATCGGCGACCTCGACAAGATCGACGAGGCTACCGGGAAACCAATGGCCTACAAGATCACCCTCCAGCTCAAAGGATAGGCCGTTTTTTTCCTCCTATCCTTTTATACGTTTAGAATTTAAAGCCCCTTGAACTTTAACATATCAAACCCTTTACCGAGCCTTCAAGGAATGATACGCTTGGAAGTGCACCTTGACAAGGACGAGAAGTTCCTGTCCGAGATCTTCGCGAGCATTGACGAAGGATTCATCATCGTCGACAAGGGCAAGGTCAAGTACGTGAACGATCGAGCGAGCCAGATCCTCGGGTACCCGAAGGCCGACATCGCCGAACAGGGCCTAGCTGATTTCGCAGCGTCCGACGGCGACCGGTCCGCAATACAGCAATACCTTGACAGCGTCTTGCGCCATCAAGCTGATGTCCGGGAGATCTCGTTCTGGGTGGCGCGCAAGGACGGGACCCGTGCCTACGTGCACTGCCACTTTCATTACCCCCGAGGCGATCCCGCGCTTTACAGGTACATCATCCTCACGGACATCACGGACTTGTTCCGCGCTGGATCCATCATAAAGATCCAGAGGGATCTGGCCGTCAAGGTCGGTGCGACCTCCGATCTGGGCACGATTTACAAGGCATGCCTCGAAGTGATGTTAGAAATAGGCCCGTTCGATACAGGGGTCGTGTTCGAGGCCAAGGAGCCCGGGAAACTCTGCCCTGTCTTCAAGATAAACATATCTGATGAAATGGTCAACTGGTATGCCGAACAAGGTCATGATCGTCGTGAAGCCTTCTCCCAGCTCATGAAAGGAACGCCGATTTACAAGGAAAACTTGCTCTCGATCACGCCTGAATTCCTTGTCGGCTGTGCTTCCATGCTTCCGTTGCTCCACCAGGGAGCGTTCCTTGGCGTGATCGTCTTGCTCTCACGACGATCGATGACCGTACCTGCCGAGAACAAGCGATCACTCGAGACCATCACGGCACAAATGGACAGTGCCATCGCCCGCGCACGAGCGGAATCCGCACTCCAGGCAAGTGAAGAGCGGTTCAGGAGTGTCTCGGAACACATGACAGAGGGCGTCGCCATCACGATCGATAACAAGAACGTCTGGGTGAACGCTGCATATTGCAAGATATTCGGTTATTCATTCGAGGAAGCGCTTGGCAAAGGCCCCGAGTTCATCCTCCACCCTTCCGAGATTCCCCGGCTCTTGCAAAATTTGGAAAGCGCGATGTCCGGGCGGCCCGCGCAGCAGCGTATCGAAACCGTCGGCATACACAAGAGCGGTCGGCATATCGATCTGGAATTAAAGGGAAATTTTATCACCTATAACGGGATACCCGCAGTTTTAACCCTCGTCCACGACATCACCGATCGGAAAAAGGCTGAACGCCAGCTACGTGATTCCGAAGCAAAGTTCCGGCTGATAAGCGAGAACGTTGGCGACATCGTGGCGCTTTTTGACGAAACGATGCATCTCTTGTTCTGCAACGAGAAATCCTTGGTAGTAAAGCTCGGTTTGACGAGTGTCGAGCTCTCCACGAAAACGATCGACGGTTTCGTGCATCCCGATGACCGATCAAGGATGCGGGAGATCGTCACTCATGTCGCGAGCACGCAACCCGGCTACGCCAAGGGCGAGATCCGGTTCTTTCACAAGGACGGGCGGGCATTGTGGTTCTGGATAGAGGCATCCTCTTTTGTTGACGCTGCCGGCAACCCGCGATGCCTCATGACGGCCAGGGACATCCACGGAAAGAAAGAACAAGAACTGCGGCTGGCTGAATCAGAAAAGAAATACCGGCTCATCAGCGAGAACACTAACGATCTCATCTTCGTCCTCGATGAAAAAGCAAACCCGCAGTATGTAAATGAAGGGTCGCTTCGCAAGATGCTCGGTTACACGGCTCAAGACCTTAAATCGGTAAACAATGAGGCAAATGCATTGCTGCATCCGGACGATTATCCCTTGGCGCGCGCCGTCATAAACGATGCAATGGATCAGCCTGGCCGGCCATTCCATAAGGAAATCCGATTGAAACCTAAATCCGGGGATTACATCTGGTTCGACTTCGAGTGCCTCGGTTTCACCGAGGAGGGGGGAGCGAGGCGCCTATTGCTCGTGGGCCGGGATATCCAAGGGCGAAAGGAGCAAGAATTGAAGCTCAAGGAGTCCGAGGAGCGATATCGCTTGCTTCTCGAGAATACAAGCGATCTCGTGTTCTTGTATGACAAGAATTTCAACATCCTCTATGCGAACGAGCAAGTGCTGTTCAAGAAACTCGAGCTTGGAGTCGATGCATTTTCAAAAAGCCGTATAAACGAGGTCGTTCATCCCGAGGACGTGATCGCGCTGCTATCGGCGATCAATTTCGTGAAAACCCGCCCCTTGTCCACGCAGCAGCGAGAATTGAGATTAAAGCACCGGAATGGTCACCACCGGTGGTTCAACGCGGAATTCTCGTCGAGCACCGACCTCGTGGGGCAAATTCGCATTATCGGGCTCGTTTTAAGTCCGAATGATGATCAGCCTCCTCTCATTTTTCCATCTTTTAAGCCTTCGCTTGCACCTTGATGCTGCAGATCGAGCAATCTGCCTTGTAACTTGCCCCAGCTATCCGCTTGAAGTGAACGCCCGCCCGATGCCGCCGATTATCTTTTATTTACAACTTCAATGACGGCTCGTTCCGCAACAAAAATATGGAATGGACGCGCTTGCTAAGAGCGTCGGCCGACCGCAGCCCACCTAAATGCACGACCGTCCGGAGGGTGTTATTCGCGGTTTCCGAATGATTGTTCTGGATATATTTTCCGGCAAATAAGTCGAATGCATCTAGCATGCCCTTCACTATCGGCCGAATCGTGCCATTTGTAAAAGCCAGCTGGCGTTTCTTCGGTCTTACCTTGACGTATCCCCTCGTCCCGCTCTTGAACACCTCGAAAATGCTTGGCCGTCCACGCTTTTTCGGATTCCTCTTGTCCTTCTTATTCCTTTTGACCTTGTTTCTTGACCCTTTCGGGCGGCCGCGCGGCTTCGGTGCTTGCGGGTGGACAGGCCTCGTGACTTGCTTGAAGTGATACTGCCGCTTTTTTTGTTTCTTGAAGATGTCCGCGCTCACGCCGATCAATGTCTGGATCTGCACGTCGCCATCGTAATCGATGCGCTCGATGATAGCTTTCTTGTATGGTCTCTTGTGTGGATGCACGACCAAGGTCACCGGATAACCTAAATGGCGGGCCATCGCGCGAGTGGCTTCGTGGGCGTCTGTCGTGATGACCTCGATCCGCTTCGACGAGCTCGTTTGTGCGTTGTCCAGGGCCTTGCGCATGTCGGCCTCACCACGCGCCGTGGAGACGTTTATGCCCAACACTTTCGATGACTGGTAGCCGCGGACGATGATCACGTATATGGTTTCCCCGTCTATCTTGAAAAACGTCTCGTCGATCGAAACGGCATGATCCTCGGTCTTATGGCTCACGAGCTTGTCTCGCCTCTTCCCGCGTGCAATGGTCTCGTCCACCGTTTTTCGCAACAGCGACACGAATGCATCCGAAACCCCGTGCTGCGCGGCGACTGTCTTCGCCTTTGCACCATGCCGGTACAGGGCATCGATCATCTTCTCGATCTCGTGATGCACGAGCTTGGCGATCTCGCCGGACGTGAGCACGGTGAATTGCCTTCCAGTCTTCTTTCCGCGATGGATGCGACAATCAGGATCGTTGCAGATAAATTCATCGATACGGCCGTTCTTTCTGGGTCGAGTGCCGTTGCGGCTAACATCGCTGGAAAAACAATCGGGACAACAGATCAACATGTTGGAGAGGGTGAGAACCACACCAAAGGCGGTCTTGATAACGATGGAAACTCTATGCTCCCTTTTTTGCACGTGTTTTCGTATCATGATGAGCATAGAAGAGCAAAACGTACTGAAAAAGATATTGCTGCTTGAAACAGATGAAAGAAAACCATTATCTGAAACAATTGGATGATCGGTTTCACAGACAAAATCCGTGGCTTCCGTGTAGCAAGCCAATCGAATTGCTAGGACGTCGGCAGCCTATAAGCGTCCATGGGAAGAAAGAATGGAGGCATTACCCCCGTTAGATTCCGTCCTCGATGATTTCATTCGGCCATAAAACTAGCCAATAAAATGGTTTATCGCGATTTGATGGCCTCCAGCATCAACTCTGTTAGATCCTTGACGATGATGGGGTTTTGAAGGAAAATGGCCCCGTCGGCGAGGTTACGATAGCAGAAGGGGCAAGTGCTTACCAGGTATTCCGCGCCCGTCCGGGTGGCTTCCGTGACGCGGTTCCTCGCGATCGCAAGGGCCATTTCCGGGAACGCCTTCTTGACGCCCCCGCCGGCACCGCAGCAATGGGCACCTTCCCGCGCGCATTGCATCTCGGTGAACGTGGAGATCCGATTGAGGATGTCCCGGGGAGCATCGTACACGTTCATGTGACGCCCGAGATGGCAAGGATCGTGGTATGTCGTCGTGATATCCAGCTTCCTCAGCGGCACCTTGTTGCGGGAGAGAAAATCGCCCAAGAACTCCGATAGGTGCATGATTTCTATTCCGTCTAGCCTCGAACCATAGTCCTTTTTGAGCGTGCGGTAGCAGCCAGCGCAACTCGTGACGACTCGCGTGGCCTTCGATACTTTAAGCAAACGCGCGTTCTCATCCGCTGCTGCATCGAAGACCCGCTTGTGGCCCGTTCGCAGCGCCACGCTGCCGCAGCATGGCTCCTTGGCGCCCAGGATGCTGAAATCGATCCCCAGCTCGTGAAAGACCTTGGCAGCAGCGACGGGAATGTTCTGCAGCGGCGGGTTCGTTGTCAACGCCGAGGTGCAACCCGCGAAATACAAGACATCGGTTGGCTCGACTGTGGCATCCTTGACGTGGAAGCCCAATTTCCCGGCCCACTGTTTTTTTTCCACCCGCTCCTTGCCATACGGGTTCCCGGTCTTGACCAACGCGTCGACCATCTGCTTGTGGGGCGCGAGCCCGCACCCGGCATCCACGAGATCGGCGCGGAGTGCCTCGTAAACGTTCACCTGGTCCATCCAGCGGTGGTTGGCAAAATCGATGTTGTTGTTGTGGGCGTTGTGGCAAAAATCGAGACAGGCCCCGCACAGCGTGCATTCATAGAAAAGGTTGCTCAAATCATCGTTTAACGCGAGGTCCCCCCAGAGCAGCCCCTTGAGGATGACGTTCTTCCCGCGCGAAAAAAACGGCTCGAAGTTTGGCGCCTCGCCGGACTCGTAGACGGGGCAGAGGTGGTCGATGCCCTTGGAAGGCCACGCGACTGCACGGCATTGGCCGCAATGGGCGCAAGACAGCGCTGCGTCTTTGAACTGCGCCAGGTTCTTCAACCGGTCGTTATTGGTTTCTGCCATCGCTTCACCTCTCATTTCCTCGCCGGCCCGCCTAGATAGAACTTGCCCGGGCTCAGCACGTGGTTCGGATCGAGGGCGTCCTTGATGCCCCTCATGAAGCTGAAATACGCCGGGGAGAGGGCGCCCGAATCAACGAGAGCCCTGCCGATGATCTCGCCCATCCAATAATGCACGCCGCCCAGCTCCTTGATTTGCGAAATGATCAGGTCCTTCCACAACTCGTGCTGCAATGGCCGGAACTCTTTATCGGCATGGATGGCGATTCCCCCGGTGACGTCGATGTAGCTGGGATGGACGCCGAAGGCGATGAAATTCGCGCCACCGCCACCGATCTCGGCCAATTTCTTCGCGTTCCTGGCTCCCCATGCCTCGTATAGTTTAACATAATCCGGCAGCTGGTACGTCGGGCACTTCAAGCACGTGCCTAGCGACGTGCCCTCGGGGCCGTACATGCCCCAATACAGGTGCGCCCACTGCCAGCGGCCGTCCTCCTCGTAAAACCACTTCCCCAAATTGCCATCTTCAACAGTGGGACCGAGTTTTTTCAAGCCTTCTCCTTTCGCGACCTTCTCGATGCGGGAGACGTTCCCGGCCAGCTCGGCATCCGATCGCGCAACCGTGGTGTAGAAGAGCACGCTTCCCTCGACACCGGCGCTGGCGAGGTTCTTCTTGACCTGGAACAAGGTGAGCAATCGCGTGTAGCCCAGCGTATAATAATAGAAATCGTGCAGCGGTAGCCGTTCTTGCTGCCACTTGGACATCACGCTCGTCGCCTTGGCGGCCTCGTTCCCCTGGGGGCCACTCGTCGCTGGGATCTCGTAGGTAGCGTACGCGGCGTGTTCCGGCAGTGGATATAGCCGCAACGACGCCTTGGTCTTGACGCCGTGGATGCCCACGTCGCCGAGAAAAAGCCCCGTGTAATCGGGGCCGAGCCCGAACCTCGTGAAAGGTTTATCACAAAAGGCGTTGGCTTTCGCGCCGGTGTAGATGAGGTCGCCGGTCGGCAGCACGACTTCCAAGCCAGCGCATTGCTCGGTCACGTTGCCGTACATAGCGGCCCCGCCACCACCAACCGAGTTATTCGATAGACCGCCGCCAATCGTTGCGGAAAACCCCGACGCGGGGCCCGTCGAGCCGGTGTAATATCCGGGACCGACGTGGCGCAGGTGCTCGCACAGCTCGCTCCAGGAGATCCCGGTCTCCACGGTCACGACCTGGTTCTTCTCGTCAACATCGAGGACCGCTTTCATCCTGGTCAAGTCCAGCACCAGGCCGCCGTTGCCGATCGGCTTGGCGCCCCCCGTCAAGTCCGCCCCGCCGCCCCGGGGCACGACCGCGATCTTGAGCTGGTTCGCGACCTTCAAGATCTCGGCGACTTCGAGCGCGTTCCCTGGCCGGGCGACCAGATCGGGGATCCCTTGCAGCACGGTGTCGCAGTTCATGGAATATGAATAGCAGATGGCAGGGGAATCCGAAACGAACCTGGAGCCGACGATGGCAGCGATTTTCTCGAACGCTGCGGAAGGCTTGTCCATGAAACACTTGCTCCTTTTCGATGTGTCCCTGGCGCGGGCTTATTTTCTCGCGAAACTACTCCAGCACGCTCCCGTTCGGGAGGATCTGGTCACATTTAATATAGATCCCGCCCATGTCCGTTTTCGCGTCCTTGAGGATCTCGTGGCACGTGTCATGCTGGGAGAACTTGCTCCGGACGTAATTCGTCTTGGCACCGAGCGACGTGGTGAAGTTGTTGTACTTCATGTTCGTCACGGTCAACTGTCGCAGCACCGGCTTCGAGTTATCCGCCACGTCCGGGATCAGCTTCAAGTTGTAGATTGGCATGTTTTCCAGCATGGTCTTCGGGTCCATGCCCGGTGGCTTGTCCATCAGCTCCACCTGGACGTCGAGGAAATCCACGCCCTTCCTCGTCAACGTGCCGCGTACCATCCCCTTCTCGGGTTGGGACAACGAGATGTTGCACATCTTCTTCGGGAATCCCCAGATCTCCCTGCCGGCGGCAAATGCGGCGTCATCATCGACGTAGATGTTGTACACGAACGATCCCGGCTCGCCCTTGTACTCGCATTGTAGCAGGATCAAGTTCTCGTGATACGGCCCGATGGACGAGTTCGGATATTCCGCGATGAAGATGGAATCGAGGCCGTATTCGATCGGCGTTAATTCCGGCGGCAAGAACTTTTCCTTCACGCCAGGCGCGCATTGGAAAACCACGATGATCGCCCGCATCTTCGGGTACGTGTACGGCGGCGGGATGAACAAGCCGTTCTGGCGGGGCATAGAATAGTCGATCTGCCTCGACGGCGTGCCGGCCGGCTGTTTCTCCTTCGTGCTGGCGGCTTGGGACGATTTCTTTGGTGCCATGGTTATCATCCATCTCCAAGGTTGAATTTCGTGAACAAGGCTCTATCTGTATTTTCCGTGACGTTCACGAGTTCCACGGCTGCCCGCGTGTACCGCATGACGAGGGTCATCTCGCCTGTCAACGCCAACTTCCCTTGCATGATGGCCCCGATGGGATCGATCTCCTTGAAGATGATCCGCCTCCAGGTGAGCATCGGTGCCCGCAAGGTGAGGATCGGCTTCCGTGGTGGCTCCTTTCCTGGTGCAACGATGGTGATCCCGAGGCATTTCCCGTCCTTCAAGTCCAGGAATGCTGTGATATCATCTTCCATCTCCCCGCATTTCTCCATGACGAAGAGCATTCCTCCATCGAACGTGAGCCCCCAGCCCTTCGCGACCTTGGCATACGTGGCGCTAGCATTCAAGGCCTTGCAATATTGGGCCGCCCACGCTTTACCCATTTGCTCGATTTCGGCGAACTTGACCATTTCGACACCTTGCTCGATTCGTTTACTGGCTCATAATAGTCTTCGACAAATGTCTATTAATTCATTTCGAAACAAAGAAAAGCGATAATCACATTATGAGTCTGACACCACCCCTTTAATTTTTTCGATCAACAACCCCTTTATCCCTTCAGCCCATGTCTTGATGAGAAATGTCACGGCAGTGACCAGATCCTTGCTCTCGTTTTCCAGCGGGTTTCTCCGCCACGGCCGGTCGGCTAGAAATAGCGAGTCTGTGGTTCCGGAAGATCGCAAGTTACCCACGAGTTCTTGAGCCCGTTCGACTTGCCAATCGTTGTACAGCATCATTGCTATCATTAATTCGAATTGGCGAGAGGTCGGCTTCCGGCTGCGGATCTTGCGCAAGAAAACGTGCTTCACCTCCTTGAACCCGTTTTCTATTCCCCACCGCACCGTGTAATCATGCGCGATCCCGATGAACGTCTCCGGGTCGTCCGCTGGATCCTCGTCCGGTCGCAAGGATATCGCATACACGAGTAGCCGACAAATCATTACCGATTTTCGTGCTTTCAGTGCCTTTATCTCGTCGTGAAGCTGGAAACACAGTCGATACAGGCGAGCATCCATCGCATCGAAAAATTTATTTCGTTTCTTGCCCCGGCCATTCGTGGGCTTGGTGCATGGCTTTCCCGTGAGGTTCGTGCGGTGTGCAACGAACGCCCATTCCGCGTCTTGAAGCCTCGCCTCTGCTTCCCGGAGGGTTTCGAGTAATTCCTTGTATTCGATCTTGAAGTCCTTGAAGGATTGCTCTGGTTCCCCTTTTTCGTTCACGACCATCACGACGCGTGCGCAAGGTACCTGGAAAGAGCCCATCTTATCTTTGGTGAAGACCCCTGCGCAGCTGCTTGCCAACCACGGGTACTTGGCTGGATCGAGGTTGAGAAAGGCCTTGGCCACGCCGCTATCTGGCATATCGAGAATTAGCTTCTCCTTGCTTGTTTTCTTGTCGGACCCGAACTTCCACGGCGTCACCAGGCGTGGCGCTTGCGATGCAGGTGTACTTGGCGTGAATTTCCCGAGGGTAGCACATGCAAACCACCCTGGCGTGAAATACATCCGGTCGCCTTCCAGGACTGCCACGGTGCTTCCCGCCTCTTGCACGCGCTCGATCTTGATGCGAACGTACTCCACGAGCTCGAATATTGACCGCTTGTTGACATCTGGATATGGATTATCGTGATGCTTGCCGCCGAGAAATTGCTTGTGCGTGGCATCGTACACCCCGCAGTATTCGAAGCCGGCCTCCCAAGTCACCTTCTGGCCAACCTTGACATCCGTGAACGTGTTGTTTCCGAAGCACGACCGGATCGTCTGCCCCGTGTCGTCCATGACAAGCGTGGTGAACGGTGATACCGCGCCAATACCGGACAAGCGAGCCATGTTTCCGATATAATTATCTTCGAGTAAATTTTCCATTTCAGCGCGTGTCATTGATGGCTTGATGTCGTTCACGGTCGTCGGGTGGAGTGATAGCACGTCGTGTCCCCTGGTGCGCTTCAGCGTGGCGATGGTCTCACGAAGCGCGACCATCACGTCCACGGCACGTGCGATCTCTTCTAAGACGGCAATGATTATGTCCACGAAGGCCATCAGTAGCACTCGTGCTGCGCCAAGCGATGAGCGTATCAAGATCGCCGTGAGCATCATAATGGCGGACTTCTTGACCGTGCCGGGCTCGTGATCGACAGATGCATCCCGACGCGTGATCGTGGATAACAACCCGGTGAGATTGCGGAAGCTTTTTGAACCGTCGGGAGGTTCTTCTTCTCGCGGTTCGACGATGGCGGCTGAATCTTTGGCCAGACTCATGCCTCAACCATCGTCGCCCCGCTTTTTAGCCTTTTCGGTGAAACGATGCAAGATCTCGTGCGTTAAAATTATTCACCATCACGGCAAATCGGTTACGCACACGGATGACACGGCCATACAGAATGAGCATGTCTACCATTCAACACTCCCGAGAGCAAGGCGTACCGCTGAATGATACTTATAGGATCGCACGGATTTAGTCGAAAAGAAGGGGGTCATTTAATTAGACTCGAAGTGTGATAATAATAAGATGCCCGTGCAAAGCTGCGTGGTGAACGACAAGCATAGTCAAGGATCAAGAATTGGAAATAGCGGCATGCAATGACTACGGCCCTGCATGTGCAATCCTCGATCACGTCGCGTGGTGCCTCCCATCGGGCGGGGGCGGGTATAATAAACCGCTAGCAAAACATCATTTCTTCTTTCTTGTAGTGCTTTTCGCTATAGAAGCGATTTTTGTCGTTCTCGTGCCTCTCCCCGCCTTTGCCGCGGTGCCTTTTACTGCCTTCATGGCAGCACCTTTCGCTGCCTTCGCAGGGGCGGCTTTCTCCTCTTTCACGATTGTAAATTTACCCGAATTGATGGCTGTTACTATGTCCGCGATCCCTTGCTTCGATGCGCCGAAGAGCTGGCCAAGTCGCTCCTCGTTGGCCTTGTCGATGAAGAACTTGCGCGTTGCATCGATCTTTTCCGCGTTCGACAGGTGCTTGACGTGTTTCGCTTGTGGTGAATCGGCTGCGACCATACCCAGGCCGAACGCGTGTTCGATGGAATTGGTCTCGTGCCGGATCTCGATCACGTACTCTGGCTTCACCAGCCCCATTTGCTCGTTGGTCGTTCTTTTAAACTTCGTTTCCAGGATCGTGATGGGCTTGATATCTTTCGATCCTTTTTTCAAGTCGAACTTCAAGACCAGCGGGCTCGAATCCGTGTAGTCCTTCCATCCTTGGTCCTGCGGGCTCATTTATCCACCACGTTGCGAGCTATTGCCTCGACACGTTATCAATAGCTCTACGTCGTATAAAAGAAAGTACGTTCGCACGGTTCATTCTTGTCCTTGTCAAGGGCTGATCACGAGGAACAAGAGTGTATTCCTTTGTTACCCTTCGTGAAACTTCGTGGCCAGCCATGCAGGCTGCCTGACCCACCGTGGCGCCGATCTCGCAGACTGCTCGGCGCAACGCCTGCATGTCTCGTCGTTCCTCGGCTTTTTCCGCGGGCACGAGAAACAATTCTGGTATGGTGGCTTCATTATCAAGGAGATCACTTCAACTGGCAATAGCCGATCCGATCGCATTCACGTGCGCACGCGGCACAGCACGCCCCACCGATCGAACATCTCGTTCCCCGGTGACCGCGGCCCAGCCGAGCCCCACACGAGCCGCAGCGCCGGGTTCGAACCATCGCTGGTAGAGAAGGCTGCATCGGGATAACTCACGCTCCGGCACCGAGAATCTTCCGTATGGCGGCACCGATCTGCTCGACGGCCGCCAGCGCGTCCGCGACGGTCGTCGTGATCGTGATGCCGTTCACCATGAATGCGACTACGTGGCCCATCTCGGTATTATTTCTCGTTGCACGTGCTTGAGCCGGCACCAATGGCCCTAGCATCACGTTCATTTTTTCCGCGGGCATTGTCGCCAACGGAGCACTCGACGCGAGCGCCGGCGAGTTTGTCGACGATGTTACTACGGTCTCGCTTGCCACGCCCCGGATCCACGCGCCCGCCTGTGGTGGTACTGAGGGCGCTCCTCCTGCTATTGGTTTCTTCTCCTCACTCTTTTTGTTCATATATGCGATCTTGGCCCACTTCGGGCAGTCACCATCGCCAATCTTGAAACCATCAGCCGTCACGTGCCCTGGCATCATCCTTCCGGTCTTTTTATTTTGTACCTTGAATTTCCACGTCTTGTAATTGCCGCACGACTCGCAACGCCCCGCGTCCAGCGGGTACTTCGTGCCCGTGTCGACGGGCAACCCGTCGACCGTTCCTTGCTCTTGATTCGCAGTCTCGGTCATAGTCGATCACCTTCGCTTTCCATATGCCGATATAAAGTCCCCCATCTATCCACAAGAATCATGTCGGTGGACGAAATTTCTATACGTGTCGCTCGCGCGCTCCCGCGCAGCCCCTCGTTTTACATGCCCCTAACGTGCCAGGTCGCCCAATACGGATGAAACGGGTAACCATTTATAACCGACACGCCAAGGATCAAGACGAAAAGGATGAAACGAACCGACATTCTCCGTGAAATGATATACAACGCACCTCACGAAATGTGAATAGAACGGGCGCGGTACTACACGGAGAGTTACAAGGAAACGAGGGCCTCGATCTTGCAATCCCCGCGGCGAAGGCATTCGACAAGACCTTGCGAAACATGATCCATTAAATCCTCGATCAAGAGCAAATCGTCGGCGGCCGCACGAGCGAGCTCGTGAGCACGGAATTTTCGGTCGAACGCGGTGAGATCAACTTCGATGTCCGCTTGGAACTGAAACGGCGAGGAAAGAATACCACCGGCTCACGCGAGCTTGGCGTGGTGCGGCGCAGTAGATGGCATCGACGATTTTCTCGTTGGCGATGTCGCGATGCGTCGTTTCTAGGAGTAGCACGTCCTGTTGATGATCGAACGCTTCAAATCATCAGTTAAATCCTTGAAATAAGCGCAATAGCCCGCGATGCGCACCATCAGATAGGGATACTTGTCCGGATGCTCGTAGGCATCAAGCAAGATTTCACGATTGATGATGTTGGGCTGGATCTGCATGCCACCTTTCGTGAGGAAGGTCTTCAGGATGCTCGCCAGGTTTCCCACGCCGTTTGAACCTTGGAAAAGAGATGAATCGATTGTCAACGTGGCAGTTGTCCCGTTTTCCGCGTGGTCCGTGAAATCGACCGCGGCGATCGCGTTCAACGAGGACAGGAGATCCGATTGTTCCATGCCATAATGCGGGATGATGCTATTTGCAAGAGGGACACCCTTCAACCTCCCGGATGGCAGGGCCGGGGTCCTTTTCCCGTACATGGTCGCGACGTTCAAGGCATAATACCCCGCGGAATATCTGCCATTGCGCGGGCAGTTTTCCACGGAATCCAGGGCCCTGTTGTACATCTCCATCACCTTGCTCACCCAAGCCGAGGCTTCCCGGGACGAGTCATCGCCAAATTTCGGTACCGCGAGCAGCGCTTCCCTGATGCGCTGGTTCTCGTCACCTTCAAAGTCGTCATCGATGGCCTTGATGACATCCTCGATGGTATGCAAGTGCTTCTTGAAAACGACCTCGTCGAGTGCATGTAGCGAATCGGCGACATCCGTGACTCCAACTGCCTGTATGCCGCTGCTGTTCAAGACCGTGCCCCCCTCGTACACGTCCTTTCCGGTATCGATACAGCTCTTGTAAAGCGAGGAGGCAAGGGGCGTGGTGAAGTCCTTGCGGAGTTCCTCTTCGATGGTCTGGTGATCGGTGAGAACCGATTTTGCCAGCCGGTTCAACCTTGCCTGGAAGCGATCAAGGAGCTCCTCCATGCTGGATGGTGGGTTATAGTCGAGGCGTCCCAGCTTCTTGGCGCGCCGCTTCACTGCCCTGGCGCGTGCCCCGACGATGGCCTTGGAAATGCGATTGTTCCCCTTGAACGTGTTTTCGATGAGGTTGGTGATCAATTTTTCAAATTGGTCGCCAAGCCCGTAGTTCCACAGTTCATATTCCACTCCCTTCAAGGCTTGCAAGAAGGGCAGGGCAAGGTTCATGTTGGCGCAATCTGTATTGCCAAAATGACTATCGGAGGCTGCAGGCTCGACGCATCCGACTATCGAGTAATTCCTTGCTTGTTCCACGGTCACGGGATAATGTCGTAGAATGGATTCCACGTAGATATTATCGGCATTCACCTTCGGTTGAGGAGATCCGTTGAGATATGCCTCAGCAATCCTCTCTAAATATCGAGACGGGCTTTTGTCATGAACCCTTGCCGACATGTCGATAGAATAAGGCGGCAGTTCGCAAGCATCTACTAGCATGTAGGTGATATCATTGGTAGCGTCGTTTCCGTCCTTGTCAACGCCGCCAAATGTCACTGTCTGGTCCACGGACATCGTCTCGAAGAGCCTGTTGAGATTCAAGATGGAATTGCCATCATTGATCAGGAAAATCTCGTCTATTTTGAGAACGAACAAGCAGAGCAGCTCCTTTGCCCTCTCGTAATCGATCCGCCCCGCTTCCACGTCTGCCTTGTAATAGGGATACAAGATTTGATCGACGCGACCAAAGGATATTGCATTTTCATAGGATTCGAGACAAAGGGCGATGTGGATGAAGAGCATGCTTTGCAAGGCTTCGTGATAGGTGCGAGCGGGATATTTCGGGACGTGCGCGCAGATCTCTGCCATATCTTCCAATTCCTTTCGACGGTTCGGATCGGACTCGTTCTTGCTCATTTCGACTAGGCGGTCGGCATATCTCTGGGCAAATGCTTCCAATGCCTCGATTGCAATGATGGCACCGTTGTAAAAGTCTTGATTATTTTCTGGTTTTTCCTTCTGTGCCGCTTTTATTTCGTCGATGATGCCAGTCGTTCCCAATTGCAGGATGCGTTCGAAATTTACAATAAAGTGTGCAATCATCGCCATGTTGTTTTCAAAACCAGCGAGCATTTCCGCTGCATGCGCAATCCCATAGATAAATCTCTTTAGCGAGTAAAACACCTTCCGGAAAAGGCCATGCTTGTACCAGAATGGAAAGATACGAAAATAGGCGTACAATATGTCCTTCCACGAGCACTTGAAGGAAACCGGCTTTAGACGATTGACCCTGAAGAAAAAGACACTCGGAAGATCGCAGTACAGTTCTTCCCAAAGCTGGCAAGCAACTCTCTTTGCCGTGTAATTTCCGACGAGCAATTCCCCGGGATAGACGATCACTTTCTTGTTTTTCAAAACATGCGCGAGGCGCTCGGCCCTGTGAATGGGGTTTGGCTTGTTAAAGCCATTCTTCTTGTAATACTGCGTCTTCAGCTTGGATGCCTCGATGCACACCCCCCGGCCATAATTCCTTTGGGCTTTTTGTATGTCTTTAACTCGCTGTGTGAATTCGGCTGGATGCCTGGATGTATCCAGGTCCGAATTTTCAGCTGTGATGCCAAGCTGCTTGAACAATTCAACAGCCTTCTGGATCGATGCCCGGCTCTGTTCGGGGGTGATTTTGAGGGGCACGAAATCCAGGCCAATGCGCTTGGCTTTGTCCTCGTAGAGGTTGTGATATTTCATCAATTCAATCGAGTTAAAGTTGATGGATTTTAAGAAATCGGCGGCCGCATGTATGTTCCTCTCGTCATCGTTGAATCCCGGCACCATCACCATACGGAACTTGATGTTCACTTTCAAGTCGAGGAGTTTAGCCAGATTCTCGTGGATCAATTTGCTGTTCTGATTCGTGAGTTTCTTGTGAAGGTCATCGTCACCTATCACCTTGAGATCGACGAAAAAGTGATCGATATACGGGGCCGCCTTGCTGATGGTTTTCCATGGGGCAAAAAGGGATGTCTCGGCGACCACGTGAATGTTCTCTTTTTTTAGTGCCTTTAACAATTCAAGGAGACTGGCCGGATCTTGCAAGAACGGCTCGCCACCGCTCAGCGTGACCCCACCGTTGGTCGGGACATAAAAATCCTTGTCTCTGGAAACGACATCCATGAGTTTCTCAAGTGAATAATCGCATCCCGGCACCACGATGCTTTGAAGAGGCTGCATTTCGGGATTCTGGCACCACGCGCACCGCATGTTGCATCCTTGGAAAAAAATCGTCGTGCGAATCCCGGGGCCATCATAAACGCAGGTACGTTGAATCTTATAGACTTTCAGGCCTTGATCTATCTCCAGATCTTGAGGATCCTTTAGACCTTGCGCTACCTGCATTCTAAACTTCTCTTAAATGTATCTGGTACATCGAATTTGGATGATTGCTATCGACATATATATATTAATTGGCGTGGCTATTTCGTGGGAAATATGTTCAAGACAATATCGTCTCGCGCCACCAATTTGGCTCTATCTTGGGGAAACAAATGTATATAGTGTTGAAACGGCAATGGATTCAATAGGAACAGAAGGTGCGTGATCCCCATTCGATGCCCTGCATGCGGGAATGACATCCTATCGACCCAGTATTCCTGCCACGTGTGCAACGCCGTGCTCATCGTCGAGGAGCTCGAGCGCCACGTCGGTTTCCTGGCGCGGCACGAGGAGCGGTGGCGGAAGCCCATGAAATTCTGGGAACGAGTGAAGTGGATGTTCATCCGTCCATCCCGTGCCATGTGGGACATCGTCCACAAGCCCACCGACGATGGCGGTGCCTTTGCACTCTTCGGCAACATGGCGCTCTTCGGGCTGGTCGGTGTCGTGCTGTTCAACAAGGCGGGCGCGCAAGCCCTCTACTCGAGCTCGATCCCGCTTCTCCTCTTGCACGGGCTCGCTTTATACGCGATGTTCTTCGCGCTCGGGTTCATCTACTTCGTCATCCTCTGGGGATTCATCATCATCGCCCAGACCCTCGCAGCGAAATACGCCTTGAACATCACGCCTCGCTGGGGGCCGCAGTTACGCGTCATTTACTGGAACTTCGTCCCCGCGCTGCTCTGCACGGGGCTATACGTCGCCATCCTCGCGATAGGCTTGCCCCAGCTCGCGGGGTCAACGAACATTGATGCAATTAGCGCTGCAGCGGGTGCCTTGTTCTTCACGGCCCGCAGCCAGCCCGTCTGGATCGCCGCGGAAGTCGTGCAGATCGCGTTTTATTTCGGTTACCTGCCTGTCTTGCTCGCCATCTCGTACCGCGAGTATTACGACAAGTCGACGACCCGGGCATTGATCACGGCCATCATCACGGGCGTCATCGGCGCGATCATCTTCGTCATGACCCGTTCGACGTTCGGGTAGAATGGAAACCTCGTGTGAAATTAGACTTGCTTGTTTATCTCGACGTCGACCGGTATCCCTTTCATAACGGACTGCGTGACCACGCAGTACTTCTTGAAAGATTCGATGCACAAGTCGAGCACGTCAGCGTCTTCAGCGTCTTGCAAGGTCACCGCAATGTTGGCATCGATGCCCGTGATGCGCAATGGGCATTTCTTGCCGCTCCCGTCACCGTCATCGTGGTGCAGCTCGACATCAACGGTTACCTTTATCGCCTTGATCTTGAGGTCGACATGTTGCGCGCAATAGGCGAAGCTCGTGCCGAGACAGCCGCCGATGGCCGTGCCGAGATATTCCGCGGAAGATGGGCCCGTGTCCGTGCCATGGAAGTCCTCCGGCTCGTCGAGCTGCAGCGTGAACTGCCGCGCCTTCGCCGTGAAAGCCACGCCTTCTTTCCAATCCAATTCGATTATCATGGCAACTCATCGTGTTCGTGAGAATTCAAGCCAGTTCCTTGAGCATTATCCTGGCATCGTCGACACCCGAGAACTCGAAGACCACTGCGTGCGCTTTCTCCTTGAGGGACTCAAGGATAGATGTCTGCACGAAGGGGTTGATGCCCACGTTGCGCAAGGCATAGCTTTTCTTGGGCAAAACGACCAGCGTTTTCATGTTGCGCACCTTGCCGATCTTCGTCGCGATTTCGTACATCTCCTTCACGATCAACTCGTAATCCTCCTGAACCTGGGCGACGAGCCCCGGGTATTTCTTTGAGATGTTGGCTCCGCAGTCCGAAACGATTATCATCACGGGTATGGCGTTTGGATCCTTGATGCGCTCGATGCGGATTATGTCCAGGACCTTCTCCACTCCTTCGGCGAGCGGCGTGTACGACGTGCCTTGTATGTTCTCGAGTTTTTTCGAGATTGCTTCGAGATTCACGCTCGGCTTCTGGATCACGTGCGCGTTCTTGCCCCGGAACATCACGACGGCCACCTTGTCCTTTTTCTTGTACCCCTCCTGGTGCAGCGAGTCGATGACTTGTTTCATCTGGAATAATGTACCGGACATGGACGCCGACGCGTCGAGCACGAAGTACATGGAGAGCGGCGCCTTGAACTCGAAGACACGCTCCTTGATGCAAGACTTGGGCAAGTTCAAGGGGAGCGGCACGACCGTGCACGATGCAGAGGTACCCGGGCTGCAATACGCTCCCTTGATGCCCTGGTCGATGATGCTGTACTTGAGCGTGGCATCGAGGGCGATCGAGTTGGGCCGCGTGCGGGGCGGCGGGTTGCGGAAGGTCACATAGCGGCCCGAAAGGCGCGAGATGATCTTGACCCGCTTCCCGTGGGAGAGGCCCGACGCGGCATACTTCTGCTGCTTGAGGATCCGCATGATGTCGAGGACCTTCTTGTTCGTCCGCTTCACGTTCTCGGCGATCTCGACCTTGAAATCCTCGTCGCCAGGGATATAATGGACCCGCATTCCCTCGCCAGGCTGAGCATCTTCAGGAAGTTTTTCTTCGCTGCTGTCGGTGCGCTGTTCCTCTTCGGGTTCAGGCAGTTCCGGGTGCTCATCCTTGAGCGGCGTGATCTCCATCTTGTCTTGCTGCTTCTTCGAGTGCTTGAGGGGGCCTTCCTGGTTGCCGGGCTTGTAGACGTCCTCGTTCTCGATGGCTTCCTCGATCTTGGCATAGATGTCGAGGGCGCGGTCCTTGATGTCCTTGTGCTGCTCGCCGAGCATTGCGAGGTTGCGCAGCCGGTGGCTCAGCGCAAGGTCGAACGCGACCTTGAAGTCATCCTTTCCGACGACCTTGCGGCCCTGGAGCGCCGCGTGGGCGCGGGCGCACCGCACGAACACGATATCGGCACGGTGTGAGATAATGCCGAGTTCCGCGATGAGCTTGGAAACTCCCTCGTAGAAGCTGTCGGGGACGACCACTTGCGTGAGGTTCTCGCTTGCATTTTGCACTTTGACACGTAGATTGTCTTGCGCATCCTTGTATCCAGCGGAGAACTTTTCCGTGTCGGCGGTGAACTGCAGCACCATCTTCGAGATGCGGGCACGCTCCTTGGGATCCTTGCTGGCGATGATGTTGACGGCCAGCCCAAGACGGTCGGAGATCTGGGGGCGCAGCTCGCCCTCCTCGGGGTTCATCGAGCCCACGAGCATGAACTTAGCTGGATGCACGAAGGAGACCCCCTCGCGTTCCACGATGTTGACGCCCGACGCGGCCGCGTCGAGCAAGAGATCGACGAGGTGGTCTGATAACAAGTTGATCTCGTCGACGTAGAGTATTTGCCGGTTCGCCTTCGCCAGGAGACCTGGCTGCAGCGCACGGGTACCCTCGCGGATGACGCGCTCGATGTTGAGCGTGCCCGTGATCATTTCCTCTGTCGCGCCAAGCGGGAGGTTCACGACTTCCATCTTGCGTTTGATAGCGGGAAGCATTCCCACTTTCTTGAGCGTTTCTTTGCATGAATCGCATAATTTCTCTTCTGGCCAATGCGGATCGCAGTTGAATGGGCACCCCTTCACGACCTCGATGTCCGGGAGGATGTCGACGAGAGCACGAACGGCAGTGCTCTTTCCCGTCCCCTGGTGGCCGGTGAGCAGCACTCCACCGATGAACGGGTCGATGACGTTGAGCAAAAGCCCTACCTTCATCGTCTCCTGGCCCACTATGGCACTGAATGGCATCACGTTGGCAGAAAACTGAGATGACACGACTATCACCAATGGTTTGTATGTTATAATATTCGGGCGTTTAATTAGTGAAGGTTTTAATAATACTTTCGTGCATTCTTATAACTCATGAGCCAAGACAAGCTTGTCATCAACGTCGGCCTCATCGGCTGTGGCTGCATCGCCGAGAACCATGCCTTCTCCGTTTCCCTCGTTGAAAACAACGCCCGGAAGATCTGGAAAGATGCCAGCAAGAAGGTGCGCGTGAAGCTGTACGCTATGGCCGACACGGATCCCGCGGCTCTCGACCGGCTGGCGACAGCCTTCTCCGTGACGAAGCGGTACGGCGGGCCGCGTGCCGGTTATGAGCTCATCGACGACCCTGACGTGCACGCGGTCTACGTGCTCGTCCCGACGGCAGACCACCTCGACTATGTCTTGAAGGCGGCGGAAAAAAAGAAGCACGTGTTCTGCGAGAAGCCGCTCGCCTTCTCTCCGGGCGATGTCCGGAAGATGATCGCTGCGAGGGACAAGAACGGCGTCGTTATCCAGGTTGGCCTCGTGTTCCGCAGCGCCCCGCAGATCGTCTATCTCAAGAAGCTCATGGCCGACAATGCTGCGAAATGGGGGCGGGTCTCCAACGTGGTATTCCGGGACTCGCAAGAGAAGCCATACAAGGGCAAGGAGGAGGCCCATGGCTCGACTTGGCGTGGCGACGCGGCCAGGGCGCACGCGGGCATCTTGTTCGAGCACACGATCCACGACATCGACGGACTCATCTTCGCGTTCGGCGAAATCGACGAGGTGTACGGCAAGGTGACCTACCACGACCGCCCGGGCATCGAGACCGGCGTCGCAGCGATCTTAACGTTCAAGAACGGCATGAATTTATCGGTCAATTCGGTTTGGAACGACGTCGACTTCTCGGAGCGGCGCATGGAGTTCTATTTCGAACGTGCGTGGGTGCACGTGACCGTCGACGAGCGCGGGGGTGCCGACCGGAAGCGGAAGCTCGTGAAAATAACGATCAAATGCTTGAAAGAACCCGAGCAAGAGCTTGACGACGCGGTAATGGATGATTTTTTCCGCGAATCCATTGGCATGTCCCATGTCGGCGCCGAGATCGCCGGGCCGTACTACTACGAGGACCTGCGGTTCCTCGACGCCATCGCGAAGGGCCAGCCCTCGCCGGTCAAGCTCGAGTTCGGTCTCTATGCCCAGCGGGTCATCGAGGCGGTCTACGAGAGCTTCCGGACAGGGCGACTCGTCAAGCTCGATGCGTTCGACCCGTGACACCGACTCGGTCGTCCTTCATGTTTTTGGAAAGGCCGCTTGGAGGATACGTTCCAGCTTCGCGTCTTGCACCGCGAGGGCGGTCGCGAATGCATTGAAAGGCCGAGCGTTTTCACTGCTCCACGTCTTGTCGACGAACGCGGCCAGCCTTTCACGCAAGCTCGGGATCTCCATGCTGGCCTCTTGCGACCACGAGCACATCTCCGCGCCGAGTAGCAACGGTGTCGGTTCGATGGTGATAGGCGATGAAAAGGCCTTGCTATGCTCGTTCCAGTTTTCCCAGCGGCGCGGGTGCCACGCGTGGATTTGTTCCGGCGTCCAGTTATGCTTGCGGGTCACGTAGATGGGCTGCCACGACGCGTTGACGACCCGGTACCCGTCCGAGACGAGTTGGTCGGCCGTGTTCCACGCGGACTCGAAGACGAACACGGGAATGCTCTTGGGGATGGGAACCGTGCCTGATGGGCCGAATCCCTCCCAGACGCACATCTGCTTCCCGCACGATCTCACCACGTCATCCATGCGCACGATGAACTCGCGGTAGAGTTCTTGCACGTCCTTGAGACCGCGTTTTTCCATGCGCTTCGCGACATCCGGATCACCGCTCAAGGCCTCGTAATTGACCTCGTCAGCGCCGAGATGAAAAAAAGGGGAATCCGGGAACAAGCCACAAGTTTCCTCGATGATCTTCGAGATTGCCACGATCGAGTCCTCCTTTCCAATGTTCGCCACGCCTGCGTTGACGGGACGGCCGAGCCGGAACGGCGCGAGCCCGAACAGCTTCGGGTAGGCTCGCACGAGGGAGCGCGAGTGCCCCGGGAGGTCGATCTCGGGCACGATGGTCACCCCGTGATCGAGCGCGAACCGGTTAATGCGCGTGATCTCTTCCTTCGTGTAGTGGCGGCGCCGCGTGGCCAGCTTCGGGAACGCGGCCGAAGGCAGCGTGAAGGACTGGTTGTCGGTAAAATGTAGATGGAGGTATTTTACCTTGTACCACCAGCAGAGCACGATGCAACGTTCCACGGCCCGGATCGGGTGCCAGCGTCGTGCGAGGTCGACGAGCAAGCCAATGTACGGGTACGCGGGCGCGTCCGTGATCGTGCATCGCGGGACGCGCCAGGGAGTACCCGGCGATCCCGCGCGCTCGAGCAGCTGGAGAAAGGTGGCAGCTGCCCAGTGTAATGCTTGCATGGATCCTCCCGTGAATGCTATATCATCCGTGATGTGTATTTTATATTGATCTACAGGGAGGTTAGCGTCGATGGCAAGTGATATTCCCTCGTAATTGCTGCCGCTAGTCTTGTTAGCTTTTACCTTGATTTCCTCGCACGTGATGATGGGCAGCATGTCTTGCAGCAGCCTGCCGATTGGTTCCAGGTTCCCCGCGTAGGACATGTTCACGGGATGCCATCTTGCACCATCAAGGTCGAGATAAGCTCCCTCGAACTTGAATTCCCGTGGTGCTGGTATCACTGGCAAGGATGGTTGATTTTGGGTCATCATCGATTCTCGGCATCGTTCGTTCACGGGATATCGACGAGCAAGGCGCCGTCCTTGATCACGACGGGGAATGACCTCGTGTCGTGCATTGCCTTGGCAAGGTGGGGCGAAACATACTCGGACTGCACGAACTTGCCGGTACGAAGGTCAAATGTTGCACCATGAATGGGGCACTCGACCAGACCTTTTTCTATCATGCCGTCCACGAGATCTCCTCCAGCGTGGGGACAATGCCGCTCCAGCGCGAAGAATGTCCCTTCTACCTTGAAGATGGCTACCTCAATCGCCCGTGCTGAGAAGCCGAGCCGTCCATCCTTCGGGAACGCGGCCACGTCGCAAGCTTTCACGAGGACCATGTTATGCACCACGAACATCCAATAATTGCTTAGAGACGCCCAAGCGTTTTAACCATCCGGGCTTAGGTCATTCGCGCGCGATGATGAGTGACCCTATCCCGACGAGGCCTATTTAGTGCCTGGCCAGTAGCATGACGAGGATCTTGAGTCCTGAGCGCATCTTCGATCTCGCTTATGGTCAGAGCCGGAAGCTATACATAATCTTGTTGCCAGGATGATACGCAAAAGGATGGATCTGACAATCACGCGTTACCGCATTTCCTTCTCGTGCCCGCGGCAAGGTCGCATTCCCCAGCGCCAAGCGGGCAATAACAATCGGATGATGCATAATGGAGCAAACTAGCACATCGCGTTCCAAATATCCCCAGACCGTGTTCCAGATATACGTGGGATTGATGGCGATCGCGGCGGGGATCATTTTTGTCTTGATAGACGGTATCGTGATCTGGTTCTTCCAAGCCGAGCTGATCGGTTATGAATACGCGGTTCTCAGCGGGATCGCCGTGAGCGTCGGCGGAATGGTTCTTGGCTTCTTGCTAGACCGCAACAAGACCTTTTCCCGGAAATGCCAGGTAAGGGAGGTCAACTTGAAATGGCTCGTCATCACCCCGATCGTCATCGGGATCGCCGTGGGCGTGTTTTTCATCTATCTCTCCGCGGCTGGATTCAGCCTGGATGACTTGATCAACTTCAACGAAGACAAGTTCGACCTATCCGTGCCTTCGCTGCGCGCGTTCATCATTTTTACAGTCGTCATGCTCCTCGCGGCGTTGCCATGCACGTTCATATATTTCGGTGGAAAAACGCTCAACGCGGGCACGGGGGGCACGGCGGCTGCCGGGTATCGATCCCGCGGCGGGATGGTGGCGAAGAGCACGGTGCTCGCCGTGTTCGGGCTCATCTTCATCATCGCCGGCGGCTTCGCAATGGACATGTTCCACTCGTACTTGATGGTTAGCCCGATACGAGGCGGGAACGGCCACAACGACGGGCCGTGGATCACGTGGAACGCCGACCCGCGGACATCCGCGTGCATCACGTGGCTCACGGCCGCCAAGAACTCCACGGTCATCCATTACGGGACGAACCCGGCCGTGCTCGACAGGACATACTCCGATTCAAACGCCGTCAATCTCCACAAGGTGTACCTTTATGGTTTGAGCCCAAACACCACGTACTTCTACCAGATCCCCGAGACCTTCGAGACGCCCCACGTGTCCACGCAGTTCAACTTCACGACCGCGCCCGCGACCCCCATGCCATTCAAGTTCGCCGTTTTCGGCGACATGCAGCCCACCAGTGCCACGTCAGATGTCATGAGGACGAACGGCATCATCGTCGACGGGATCCTCCGGCGGGGCGTGGACTTCGCCCTCCAGGTAGGGGACATCGCATCGAGCGGCTCGAACCTGGAGAACTGGCACCTCTCTTTCACGAGCCTGGCCCGCCTCGGTGCTTACGTGCCCATCCAGTGCGCGATAGGGAACCACGACTGGAGGGGGATGGTCGGGAGCCTCAATTGGGCAGACTTGTTCTCCTATCCATATGCCGGCGGCATCCTTTCCCAGTATTACTCGTTCGACTACCTGAACGCCCACTTCGTAGTCATCGACAACTTCGAGCGGCTGGGCGCGGTGACTGCCCGGCAGTTAAAGTGGATAGAAGACGACATCACGGCCGCCAAGGCACGGGGGCAGGATTGGATCTTTTGCACCTTCCACGTGACTATCATGTCGACCGGCACGATCGGTACGCAGCAATCGTTGCAGCGCACGCTGGCGCCGCTGTTCGACCGGTTGCCCGTCGACGCCGTGTTCTACGGCCATGACCATCACTACGAGCACTACAACTATACGTACGGATGGAACGGGCTCGTCTACGAGCCGACTGACACGTGGGCACACCATCCCGTCCAGTACTTCTGCACGGGCACCGGTGGCGCGAACCTGGAGGTCGATTACGGGATCTTGACAATGAGCACGCGGACGGACACTGTCCGCTGGTGGAACACGACGGCCAGCGCGTACCAGGAGAAGTCTTACCAGCGCCGCCCGTGGAACGCGTCGCGCTACGTGACCCACCCGGGATTCGCGGAGAATTACACGCAGTACAGCCAGGAAGGCACGCACGACGGGAAGTATTACTACCATTACCCCCCGTACCAGGCGTACCACGACGAGGTGACCCAGCTCGGCTACGACTACGGCGAGCAAGCATACCACTTCATGGAGATCTCCATCAGCGGCAAGACGTGCAACATCACGGCCATGTACCCGAACGGCGTGGTGCTGTCCGGGCCAGGCAATGTCTCGCCGCAGACGTGGCTCCTCACGAAGCCGTGAATCTCCCTATCTCATTCTCTCCCATTTTTTTTTCAACCAGGGCGTTTCTTGGCGGCTTGCTCCCGGATCTCGGTCGAGGAATACCGCGCGCCGTCGGCCTTGAGCACCATCGGGATCGTGACCATGATCAGGGGCTGGAGGCCCCGCTTGCGCCGCTCCTCGTTGATCTGCTGGGCAACGTTGGTCGTTTCTTCCGAGGAGACGTGGACGTCGAGGTCCGGGCTCGTGATGGCAGGGCCCAGCGGGTCGGTGAGCTCGATGATGGTCAAGTCATTTACACGGCCGATCTTTTTCGCGAACGCGATAAGGCCTTGCTTCCGCTCCTCGAACGTCTGGAGATTCTCCTTGAATTTCTTGTTCTTGAGCATTGCATCGCTCGCGAGACCGACCACGACCTTGTCGCCGAAGTCGAACGCGACCTGGAGGAGCCTCTCGTGCCCCGCGTGGAGATGGTCGAACGTGCCGCCGAGGCCGACCGTGTGCTTTCCCATGGCTTACGATCGGGCAAGGGGAGAAAAAAAGGTGATGGTGCCACTCTGCTCACACGATCGATAGCATCGGGATGAGGAGGGCCATGATGACGCCCGTGACCAGCACGCCCGGGTAGATCGACTTGAAGAATTGCGTGAGCCAAAAGTTGAAAGGCAAGGATAGCACGAGCAAGATCACGAGGGGCAAGATATAGTTGATGCTTCCCGTCGCCAAGAATGCCCCGATCACGGCAGCCTTCATCACGAACGCCGCGAGGAGCGCGATGAACATCTTGCGGTTCGGCTGGTATGCGGACTTCCGCTGGACGATCGCGCCGAACCACACCTGGTCACCGAGCGAGAAAGCAAGCGTGAGGGGTAAGAGCAGTAAGAAGGTGAGCCACTGGTCCTGGCGCTCCGGGGCGATCTTGTACAAGGTGAACTGCAAGGCGAGCACGAGGCCGCCCGCGATCACGCCAAGAACGAGGCCGCCCCCTGCACAGTGGCGGGTAAAGTCCTTGCCCGGCTCCTTGAGGGGTAAAAATGGCTCTGGCTCGCCCGTGGTAGCTGGTGCTTGCGTTTTTATCGCCTTTCGCGTGGCACGCTCGATGCGAGGGAATATAAAACGCGCCAGCAGCCCAAGTATCAGCAGCTGGGGTATCGTGAAGATGAGGATGGCCAATATCTCGTTTGCCTGGCGGCCCGTGATGAACGGGAAGATTTCAAGAAGGTTATAGGACACGTAATAGACGTTCCATGGATCCATCACTTCCAGGTAGTGCAACACGAACGCCGGCACCCAGCACGCGACGTAGAGCGATGCGAAGACGATACCCTTCACCACGACATCCCCGGGCGAGCGCTTTGGCCTTTGCTCCTTTCCATAGTGCACGTCGGCGGTGGCCGAGCCATTATGTCCCGTGGCTATTCTCTTTCCGGCCACGAAAGCGAGCCAGGCCGCCACGAGGGCGATACCCGCGATACCTGCGAATTGCGTTACAAATTTCACGAGCGTGTACGAGGGTGCAGGGGCAGCGTTCCCGTTCAAGGTCATATCAAACCACGCGGCGGTCGCGTCAATGGCATCAACGTTGATGACCGTGTCGCCATGGCCGCAGTTGAAGGTCTTGAACATCCGTGCCGTGTTGTTGGAAGGATTCCCGTAGAGCACGCCCTCCTCGACCGAGGGCAAGCCCGTGAGAACTTGCATGATCTGGTTGACATAGGGGTGCATCATCTCGTCGTTGATGCCCGTGATGAACATGATGTTCGCCGGGTAGGACGGGTTGAATGCGCATGAGTTCCACGTGTAGCCGAGAGAAGCGACGTTTTTCACGGGGATCACGGTCGGGCTCCAGAGTGCTGCCTCACCGCCCAACGAGAAACCCGCCGCGCTGATGAGGGGGATCGAAACGTCGGGCCTGCTCGCCAGGTAATTATAGGACGCGTTATAATCGTGGAGGTGGTTCGTCGGACTCCAAGGGGTCGGACTCTCGCCATATCCGGATAGATCGATGTTCAAGACCACGATGCCCTTCTCCGCGATGGCGGTCGCGATCGGTGTCATCTGTGACCTGTCAGCGCCGCTACCGTGGGACAAGATGACCGCCGGCAGAGGTGCTGCCCGGAATCTCGGGACGTACATGTCGCCCTTCACGACCCAGCCGTCGCCGTCGTCCACGATGGTTACTTTCTCGACGCTGGCCGGGCCGAAGTTTAACCCCAGGTGCAAACCAAGGCACGTGCACGTGGCCACGATCACGACGATCGGTATCAGTCGTTTTGCTTTGTCTGACGCGTTCATAAAAAGCGTTCTCCCCAGGAGGTAATGAAGGTAGGCAAGATGATGAAAAAATATAAATATACAGATAATATCCAGGATAATGGATAAACTATGGATATATCCCGTCTAATAATGAGTTGAGTCAAATGCCCGAGATACGGATAACAGTTTCCGAAGCTATGGACAAGATCTTGGAAAACCTTGTCTTGACAGGGCTCGGTAGCACGAAGGCCGAGGTCGCCCGACTCGCCGTCGCGCATATGCTCGTTTCGATGCCGGACGTTTTAAGGAAGAGCGTAAGCACCAATATAGGCTTTTCTTCAGAGGGCAGGCTTCCGCAGGTTGAAAATGCAGCAGAAGCCACTAGGAAAGGTGCCCTTATTGCCGGTGCGGTCGCTATCGACGGCGTCGTGCTGGTAAAAAGGCTCCCGTCGCCGGTCGAGGGCGAAAGGCGCCTCGAACTCGCTATCATCAACAACCCAATCAGTCGGATCCGGCCGATACACCGCCTGGCACCATCGATCGCCGTGGGCTTCACTGGCATTAACGCCGACGGCCAGTCTGTTCTTAAGGAGGCCGTGAAACGGTTATCTCTTGGAAAAGCGAAGGGGGACGTTGACGTTTACCAGGTCGGGGATGAGCTCGCGTCCATAATGCACGAGCATGCTCTGGATAGAAATTCGCGCGTCCTTGGGGTACTATTCATCGTTGCCGGGCTGGACTCGGATGGCACGCCTCGCCTTCTCTTAATCGATCCATCAGGGGGATTATACGACCTCAAGGTTGCATCGGGCGGGAACATCACGAGCAAGGCATGGAGTTTCCTGATCGACGCGGCGGACGAGAAAGGTATGACACTGGATGAGGCGGTGAAGGTCGCGATCACGGCTGGCCTCCAAGGCAACGCCGATCCCGAAGATTTGATAGTTGACGTGCTCGATATAAAAACCCGGACCTTCCGGGAAATTGATATCGATGAAAAACGCCGGTACATGTAAGATTGTTCTTCAAACAATCTACTTTTTCGAAAAGGGGAGCCCAAGAAAAGCAGATAGTAGAGCGGCTAGTCGAACGTGAAAAACTCGCCGTCCATCGCGGGTGGCAGCTGGCGGATACGGTCGCGTGCCGCGTCGTAGAAGTATAGCCTCGATGGCGACGGCTTGCGGGCGTCCCCGTCGGCCCAGAAGGCCATGAACGCGGGATCCGCATGCACTGGCTTCCTCGCGTACGTGTGGTTGTACTCGCTGCCACTCGTGAGTGCCCGCTTGCGGATCCACGTCGCCCCCTCGTCATGCGATTCCCACGCCACCATCTCGCCGCCAGGGTTATATGACTGCGGGCCTGGGTCGGTCGGGCCGATGAGCAGCCAGGTGCCGTCGCCCAGCACGTGCAGCGCGCCGGCGTCGTAGTTGCTCGTCGACGTGATGCTGCCGGAGAACGTCCAGTCCCGCCCCGTCCAGCGGGCGACCGTCCACGTGCGGGGATCGTTCGCCGGGCCGGGCTCGTAGCCCCTGGCCGTGATGTAGAGGACGACCGGGTGGCCGCGAGTGTCGAAGTCCATATCGACGAGGTAGGCGAGCAGCCGCTCCCGTGCATAATCACGCACGAGCGCGGCGTTTTGCACCCGCTCCAGGGGCAGGACGACCTGCTCCCCGGCGGCGGTGCGCCAGGCCTCCCCGAAGTCGACGGTCTCGAGGTAGTAGAGGTTCGTGCGGGCGTTGAGGCCGCCCGCCTCCGGGTGGTAGTTGAAGGCCGTGCCCACCTTCTTGCCGTCGCTCCAGCTCACCTGGTAATGCCCTCTTTCGACCGACGCCATGCGCCGCGGGCGCTGCCACTTGTAGCCGCATTTCTTGCCCCCCGCGCTCGTGCTCCAGTGCAAGAACCGGCGGCCCTTCACGTATCGGGTGAAGAGGACCATGAATCCCAGGCCGTCGAGCCACCAGCATTCCGGGTAGGAAAAGTTCGTGACGAGCACGCGTTCGAACCCGTCGATGGAATACGGCTCGGTGCTGCGGTGCACGTACGACGGGCGGGCGGTCCCGTGGGAGCTGGAGAAGATCCAGACGTGGCCGGAGGGGTCAAGGGCGATGACCGGGTTGTCGTGCGCGTCATCAGTTTCCTTGTCCAGCAAGATGGTCGGGCGGGGCACGCCGTTCCGCTCGTGGTCATAGAAGGAGACCGCGTGGAGGAGCCGGTTGCTGCCCTTGGTCGACGCCCCGTAGCAGAAAAAGGTTTTCCGGGCCTCGCGGGAATGCCAGGCGAACGGGATGTGGTTTGAAGGGTACGTGCCGAGGCCGCCGCTGTACTTGTAGGCATACTCGTCGCCGGTGGGCTGGTTGCAGTACCAGATGCCCCGGTACCCGTCATCCTTCGTGATCATGCACATGATCTCCACCGCGCCTGGAAGATGGGGGCGGTTCGGTTCATGACAGAAGGCACCTTTTTTCCACGACATCTAAAGATTTACTTGTATTCGACACATGTGGTACATAACGAGGCCGATCGTTCTTGGATAGCGGCCGGAGCTGGACTGGCCATCATGAGCAGCAACGAACCGACGAAAATGCAGCAGCTGGTCGAGGCGATTTGTAAACGGTTTCTTAAGGAAGATCAGAAGTTCGCGAACGTGAAGGAAATCCTGGAGGCGCCGCTGACGGCCATGAAAAAGGTGGACCAGAAAACGGCAAAGCTTCTCGAGGAGGCGGCTTTCATAAACCGCATCGTGGACCTGGTCGACCTCGACCCCGCGAAGCCGTTCGAATCCCTCATGCAAGGCCGCGGCGACGTCGAGGATCCGATAAAATTCAGCATGCTCAAGGAAAACATCATCAATCGCCTGTCCGAGATCATCAACACCGACTTGCTCCGTGATATCATCGTGGCCGCCAGGCTCATCGCCCGGGCAGAGAAAAAACAAGATTTCTACATCAAGGAGAAAAAAGACAAGAAGATCATGTTCATCGGCCTGGACAACGCGGGCAAGACGGCCATCATCAACGTGCTCTCCGGGCGGATAAACCCTTCTTTCCTCCGAAGGTTGAAACCCACGAAAAAGGTTTCCCGCGAAACGATCACGACGAAAGATTTTAGCATTCATGTTTGGGACCTAGGAGGTCAAAAAGAATACCGCATGGCTTACCTCCAGAACCAAGAGGCCTATGAAACTTTTTTCCTCCAGACCGACATGGTCGTCTACGTCATCGACATGCAAGACATGGGGCGCCTCCCCGAATCCCTCGCGTATCTCAGCCAGCTCCTCGACGCGTTCAAGTACCTCGGCGAGAACCCGTTCTTCTTGTTCTTCTTGCACAAGGCAGATCCCGACATCATGGAGGCAGTAGAGTTCCAGATGAACATCGAGTCGGTCAAGGATGGCCTGCTCGACATCATGAAAAAATTCGAGTTCGACTACGACGCGTACCCGACGTCCATCTATTACATGTACAGCCGCGAGGCCAAGTTCACGGGCTTCATCAAGGGCGTGCTCGACGAGCAGAAGGAAATCGAGGAAAAGAAAAAGGACCCGGTGAAATCTATCGGCGAGATCCTCGACACGGCCATGAACCTCACGATAAACCTCGCCAATACCATGGAAGAGCAATTCACCAAGGTGGCCAACGTGATCGGCCAGCTCGAGGCCCGCGTCGCCCGCATCGAGCAAACCCTCGTGGGAAAGTATTCCGATTTTGCCGCGGCCATGCGTGCCCTGCCCGCGCCCGCGACCCCCGCGACCCTCGCGGCGCCCGCGGCCGCCGCGCCGCAGCCGCTTCCCCCCGGCGTGAACCCGCCTCCACCGATGGCCGCCGCTGCCCCCGCCGGGCCCCAGCCGCTCATCTCCTCGCCGCAAGTGCGCCCGCAGCACGCCAACATACGCCTGACCATGATGGACGAGCTGAAGGCCATCTTCGCAAAAAAGCGATTGGAGGGCACGTGAGCTTCGTACCGAACTGGATTGATTTTATCGTCATCATGGCCGGTCAGAAGTCAAGCTTTTAGGCCAGGTCCTAGGTCATCACCCCATGACCCGTGTCAAATCGATATCGGCGGATGCCGAGCAGTTCGCCGTAGACTTCGAGGACGTCCTCTGGGGGCAACCCGCGGCCATCATTATCGACAAACCCAGCCGCACGATCCGTGTCGTTTTCAAGAAAAAAGAGCGCGGGCAGCAAAAGATTGAAAGCTTCAACTTCGACGACATCGTCTCGTTCCGCGTCGATTTTGTGGGTACGGAGGGGGGTTCTTACTACACGATCGTCCTTGTGACGACGATTGGACGGTGTTTCCGGCTCATCCCGGTGTCTGGCATGACGTCTGGAATGTTGAAAGAGGACGTCGTCAGGGACTTGTTCACGAGGATGAATGCGTATATCCCGGCGACCAGGCAGCTGCCTATAATGTCGAAGCGACAGGTGGTTTACCCAGAGACGAGCGACGGCTCCTCCGTCGCGCGCATCAAGAACGTCCCAAGCAAAGCTGCTATTCTCCTTTTTTTTGCATTCATTAGCTTAGCTATATTTACTATCGCGGGTGGCCTTGTAATTGTCTCAGTGGGAAGGATTATCGAGGGATCCTTGGTTGCCGCGATCTCAATCCCTTTTTTCTCCATTGCTATTGACATTACGATGGTAAAATCGATAATCATCCATCCAGAAATCAAACAGCTTTCAATCGAGCGTTGCTGGTGCTGGCGCATCAGGCGGAGGAGCAAGCCCGTGCCGTTCTCGGACATCGCGAGTTTCAAACTGTTCGTCCTGGGCCAGAAGTGCTACGTGAGGATGCAGCGGACGGGTTCGTCCCCCCCGGTGACTTTGCTCATGACCGCGCACGACAGTGCCGAAGCCCGTGGCATCGTCGATTGGCTTCAAGAACACGTGCACACCAGCGGTTCTCGGGCTTCATGAGAAAATCACGGGGCTTCGAACGATAAGCCGGCGTCATTCGTCGCCGGGCATGACGCTCGGCCCGTTCTCGGGGCGTGCCATGCGCGCCGACTTCTCGGGCAGCGTCTGCACGGCGAAGATCTGGTCGATGTAGAGGCTGCCCCCGGAACACTTGAAGCAGGGGCCGATCGTCTTGTACACGTAGTCTCCCTCCTTGAAATCGTGCAGTTCCTTCACGCCACACGCCGCCACGGAGCACTTGTAGATGGAATAAACGGTCTTGATCTTCTTTCGTTTAGGCGGATGCAAGTTCATGAGGGTCGTGCCGATGCACGTGAGCATGAAGCCGCCCGTCATCAACGCGGTGTTCCCCCAGCCTTGATTGAGCATGTAGAGGCCGGCGACGATGATGACCATGATGCCGAGCCCCTTGAGCAGCCCCTTCACGGATACCTTGCTCTTGCGCGGCTGGTATTCGACATCGTCGTCAAACTCGTCTTCATCCATGGTTGTTGCTCGCCTCGCCGCGCGCGCGGGGGGATGATGGAATGACCGACCCGTGAAACAAAAACCTTCGCGCGGTGCGGTAAAGGCATCCGGCGCGGCTGGAGCCCGCCCCGTTTATTCGCGAGCGAAAACGTGATCAATCTCCGTGGGTCTAATTAAAGCTAGCTTTTTTTCCGCGCGCGCATATATTTAAGCAAGAGCGCCCCGCGCGACCGTCCGTGATCCGCCGTGGTTGTAGGTCGTGGGCGCTCCACGCGCCTCCCGTTCTCTCGATCCACAGATGCTCGGCGAATGCATCGACGTGAAAAGGGAAAACAATATGCCGCATTTTCGTTACATGATCCCGAAGAAGGTTTTCGACAAGATCACCGCGTTGTGCAAGGATTCGAAGTCAGGGTCGATTTCTTGGGGGCAAATGTATGCCGAGCGCAAGGAATCGTTCGCCGTCGTCACGAATTTCGAAGTGAACGAGACATTGTCCGAGAACGAGGGCCACGAGCGTCCTCACTCGTGGATGAAGTTGAAGAAGACGAAGATCAAGACAACGCGGAAGCTGAAAGAGGAGCAAGGGTACGACATCGTCTGGGAATTCCACACCCACCCTTCAGGCTCTTCGGAGCTGCACGAGATCGACTTGAAGATCCTCAACTACTTGTCCGTCGGCGTTATGGTTATCGTCACGGAGAAGGATGTCGTGGGCTGGTACTACGACAAGCGCTCGACCAAGAAGCCGATCATCGAGAAGATGATCTTCGAGGTATACGACAGTCCATAGTACACGCGTGAAAAAGGAAGGCATTGCCTCGCACGACTTCGACGATGTCACGCCCGGTAGTAACATCTGTCACTGCTTCTGCGTGCAGTTCGGCTCGGCGGGCTCGTACACGAAGGCGATAGTGGCCAGGATGCATGACGCGAACCACGCGTTTCGATGAGGATTACCTCGCGTAGTTCTCCACGAGAAAGTCCTTGAAGGCAACGTAATCCTTGCGCATCTTCGCGTAGGCTTCTTGCTTCTTCTGCATGGATTTCAGCGACGCGGGGAGCGGCGGGTCGATGCCCAGGAGTTTTTGTATGAGATCCGGGAACTTCGCCGGGTCAGCCGTCTCGATCGTTATGGCTGCCGTGCCGTTGCCTGTCATGTCGAGGTACCGGCGCAGCCCGCCCCAGCCGACGGCGCCGTGTGGTTCCAGGACGTATTTATGTTTCTGGAACACGCTTTCAATGATGAAACGGGTCTCCTCGTCGCTGATGCTGGTGGAAAAGAGGTCGGAGCGCATGCGGTTCATGTTTGGCTGCTTCAAGATCTTCCCGTCCTGGTCCATCGTGCCGCCATACAAGTCGACGATGCGCGCGAGGTTCGACGGGTGGCCGACGTTCATGGCATTCGAAAGGCAGCTCACGCTCGGTTCGATCTTCCGGTACGTCCCCGATTCGAGGAACTTGGGAAACTCATCGTTTTCATTAACGGCGGCCACGAACTTGGCCACCGGCAGCCCGAGTTGCTTGGCGATGAGCCCGCCCATCAAGTTGCCGAAGTTCCCGGACGGCACGGATATCACGGCCGGGTCGAGGTATCCCGCCTCCACCCGCTCATCGAGCGCCCGGAAGTACCCCCAGAAATAGTACACGCTCTGCGGGAGGAGGCGGCCGATGTTGATCGAGTTGGCCGAGGACAAGTTGAGGGACGCCAGCTCTGGATCGGCGAAAGCCCGCTTGACGAGCGCCTGGCAATCGTCGAACTTCCCGTCGACCGCGACGGCCTGGACGTTCTTTCCCAGCGTGGTCATCTGCCGCCGCTGGCGCTCGGAGACCTCGGTGGCGGGGAACAGCACGCACACCTTGATGTTTTTCACCCCGTGGAAGGCCGACGCGACGGCGCCGCCCGTGTCGCCGGATGTCGCCGTGAGGATGAGCAACTCGCGCTTGTCCTGCGCCGTGTAGTACGACATGATGCGGCTCATGGCGCGGGCGGCAAAGTCCTTGAACGACGCGGTCGGCCCCCTGTCGAGGTGCAGCACGTGCACGTCGTCCCCGTCGGAAATCTTCACGACGGGCACGTCGAAGTCGTACGCGTCGTCGCAGATCTCCTTCAACTTGGTCGCGGGCAGCTGGTCGCCGATCAACCTCGAAAGCACGGCATTGGCAAGCTCGGGATAGCCCATCTTGGCCATTTCGAGCATCTCCTCGCTGGAAAATCGTGGATATTCGCTTGCCGTGTACAAGCCCTTGTCGGGCGCGAGGCCAGCAATCAGCGCTGCCTTGAAATCAACGTCTGGGCAGTTCCGGTTCGTCGAGTGTAATTTTAGCAACCTTGAGATGCATCCCGTGTACCTTGTCAAGAATTCATAACGACGGCCTGGTTTAATTGTTATTCCCAGGGCTTGCTGGGGAGAAATCGGTCAAGTCTTTCACGGCGGTTCCATCACCATGCCTTGGATGTAATCGATTTTGCTGGCCATACCATGGTGTAGAAAAAAATGTTTAGATATACGGCTCTCAGTACGTGGAGCGCATGTATCCGCTTATGAGTATCAGGGCCCCGATGATATTGCCGAAGATGAATACCATCCAGTTAAGCGGGAGATCGCCAAGTATCATTTCTCGAACCAGGTGGAGGATGACCATGACAAACGTGAAGAGGTATCCGATGCCGATGGTCGCCGAGTTCCTTCGCAAGTCGCCCGATGCTTGTCTTGCCAGGCTGAAATAGATGGCAGGGAGCGATATGATCGTGAAGACGAGGGCGACGCCGGAGAGCCCAAGCACGCCGTACCCCACGTATTCCCACCAGCCCGGCACGTCGTCTTCATTTGGCCACGTGGCAGCCTGCACGTAGGAACAAGCGATGCCCACGGCACCGGCGATGGCCCCGATGAGGATGAAAACCGTCAAGGGATATTTCTTGCTGTTCTTGATGTATTTCTCGATGATGTAAATGATGCGCACGGCGCTCCAGCACGCGAATGCCAGGGCAAAGAGCGTGTCGCTCCGCCCGAGGGGAGCCATGTTCGGGATGAGGACTGGCGAGAAGCTGAAAGGGGTCGTCTTGAAGATCGAATAGAATACAACGATTCCCTGGGCCAGGCCAATGAGGATGAAGAGCATGGCCAATCCATGGTGGAATTTCTTTTGCACGTCGACCTTGGAGACATTCCCCTCCATTATGAGAAATGCCCCGGAGATCCAGTAGAACATGACGAGGATCGCGGTGAGAGTCCAAGCTAATCCATTGGCTTGCTCGGCCAGGTTGTCAGGATCTATCTGGAACGAATAAGAGCCGGGATATACAGCATCGAGCCCCAGAAACCACGTCACGATGGCGATCACGGCGATTACTAGTGCGCTTGCCGACAGGATGCCGAAAATGATCTTCCTTTTCTGCGTTACACCCACCTGCGATTATTTTCCAACTACTTGTTACGTGTTATCGAGAATGGCGTTCATCACTCACTTCCTACTGCGAGTTAATAAAACAACTAGCAACCATCATTGGCCTTACTTGCGGGGGAGAAACCGGTCGAGCCCTTGCCCTTTCGGGATCCAGGGTTCGATATCCGCCGCGATGGCTGCCGTCATGCCCTTGATCCCGCGCAATCCCCCGCGGGCGTGCACGTCGGCGATGGATTCCTTCAACATCTGCACGTGATGCCCCGTCCAAAAATAATCCTTCCATTTCCCACCTGCGAGCTGCAAGTCGTAGGCCTTGTTCAGCAAGCGCTCCGCGATGATGTAATTGTACTTCCGGTAATCGTTAGGGATGAATCGCTTGGCACGGGTTGCGAGATCATGCTTCTTGCACGCGGCGAGGAGTTTCACGTTCATTTCGCCGGTCCATTTCGCCTTGAAGGCCTCGTCTTGGATATAGTGCTTCACGAAGAGCTCTTGCTCCCTCGGGAACGCGGCTTGCATCTTGCGCAGCATGTAGTTCGTTTGCTCGTCGTGCATTGAAACACCCGGGGCAAACAATAAAAAGTCCCCACCCGCCTCCTTTGTCCTGGCAACCAGCAACTCTATGGCATCGTCAGCATCCTCGAGGAACGGGATGATGGGCATGGCGCACACGCCTGCCTGGATACCTGGGTGCCGGTCCTTCACCCGCCTCAACATCTCGAGCCGCCTCGATGGCGGCGATGCACCGGGCTCCAGCACCCGCGCCAGGCCGTCGTCGACGGTCGTGACCGTGAACGCCACGGTTGCCCACGACTTCTCGTTGATTGCGGATATCACGTCGAGGTCGCGCGCGATGAGGTCGGACTTCGTGAGCAGGAACGAGGGAAATCCGTGCTTGAGCAAGACCTCGAGGATGCCTCGGGTGATCTTGTATTCCGACTCCGCGGGCTGGTAGGCGTCGCACACGCCACCCATGGACACCACGTCTGGCAGCATCGTCCGGCTCCGTTGTATTTTCTTGTCAAGGGCGTCAGCCGCGCCCTCCTTCACGTAGATCGTTTCCTCGAAGCCTGCATGCATGCTATACTTGCGCGAGCGGCCATCGCAATAGATGCAGTCGTGGACGCAGCCATTGTACGGGTTGATCGTGTAGGCACACCAGAACCAGGAATCGATGAACTTGAGCTTGTTGACGATGCCCTTGAATTCCTTGACCTCGTATCGCGTCACGATGTCCAACCCTTGCTGCTTGCGTTAGAATAAGATGGCGAAGATGCTCCCGGTTTTCTTGATGACGAGGCCCTTCTCCACGAGCCGCATGAGGATCTTGAAGAGTTTTTTCTCCTTGTTCAAGGATATCGCGTTCAAATCGTTCTTTATCTTGATGAAATGGACCTCGTTCACGTTTTGCTCGTACTTGAGCTTGTAGAGGTATTCCTTTACCTCGGAAGACGAGATGTGGTCGTCCAGGGTGGCGAGCGGCTTGGGCTTGCTCTGCTTGGGATGGGACTTGTGGGCCTTCTGCGGCTGTTCCGGCTTGGCCTGTTCCACCGTCGTCGCTTTTTTCCTGGAAAACGTGCCTGTCGTGCCGGAGGACTTGGCGATCCGCGGGGTCTCGACCATCACGGGAACGGGCATGGAGACCGGTTCCTCGGGCGGGGGCGCGGGGGTTGTTTCCTTCTCGAGTTCCGTAGCCTTGCTCGCGAGCGCCTCGTGGATCTTGCGTCGCTTCTCGACGAGCCGCTGTTTCTCGCCGGGCGTGTATATCACGGGTACCTTGAACTTCCACCGGATGGCCGCGTCGGCGCCGGGTTCGCCCGCGATCCACTTGTTCAAGACCTTTTGCTCGTCGACGATCTCCACGACCGGCTTCCATGTTTGGAGCCAAGGGGCGATCCAGGCTAGCTTTCCCTCCTTCTTGAACTGCCCGAGCTTCTTCTTGAGCCGCTCGGCGAGCACCCGCTCTACCGCCTGGAAAAGGGGAACTGCCTTGTAATCGTCCATCTCGCTGCCGAGCATGTCCAGGAACCAGTCGTCCTCCTTGGCGGGCAGGAGAGAATTCATGTATTCAAGCGCAGTCTCTGCCATGGACGCCATCCGCTCCAGCAGCTCGTTGCCCTTGATGCTCTGCGCCGTGTATTTCTGCAACTCCCCCGTGGCGAGCTTGTAGGCGCGCTTGTAATCGCCGCCGTTCAACGCTTTCTCGATCTCGGCAGCCTTCTCCGTGATGCGCTTGATGGCCTCTTGCCGCTTTTTCTGGGCCTCCGGGTCGATTTGGGCATGCGATGGTGGGGGCGGGGCGCCGGGCTTTTGGACGACCTTCACGTTGTCGCGGAAGGCGTCGATCTTGGGAAGCTTCATCTACCTCATCAAGGCATATATGGCCGAAGAGCAATGTTCCTCTCATCGTAACTCACGAAGATAAAGTAAATGATGGTAAACATGCCCACATCAGACTTGCTGATTGGCAGCGATATTGGCACACTTGGAACCAAGTCGATTGCATGTTCCGTCGATGGAAAGGTGCTCGCCGAGGATTATATGGGATATGACATAGTTACCCCGAAGCCGGGCTGGGCAGACTTCCCCATGGACAAGCCCTTGAAAGCCGTGTGCGACACGATCAAGAACGTGATCGCCAAGGGGAAGATCGACCCTTTAAACGTGAGGGGCCTGTGCATCTCGGGTTTGTACGGCGGATCCGGCGTGCCCGTCGACGAGGAAATGGACGAGGTGCGGCCATGCATCCCGTGGCTCGACACGCGCGCCATCAAGGAATGCGATTGGGCCCGGGAAAAGGGCCTGGAGAAGAAAATTGCCGACGTCACGGGGAATTGCATCCACCCCTATTGGGGCTGGACTAAAATGCTGTGGATCAAGAACAACGAGCCGAAGAAGTGGTCACGCATCAAGTACCTGCTCACGCCCAATGCCTATGCGATCCACCAACTCACGGGCAAGATCTCGCTCGATTACTCGTCGGCCGGCAACTACGGCGGGATATGGGACATCCACAAGAACGCATACGCGCAAGACTTGATGAAGGATCTCGGGCTCCCGATCCACGTCTTCCCGCCGGACGTCGTCAAGTCGGCGGCCGTGGTCGGGGAGATCGACGCGAAGGGAGCAATGATGTGTGGCCTGCGGAAAGGGACGCCCGTGTCCGCGGGCGGGATCGACGCGCCGGTCGAGGCGCTCAGCGTCGGCACGTTCGAGATCGGCGAGCACACGGCGACCATCGGCACGTCCATGTGCCACAACATCGTGCAAGATCGCTCGAATATGAAGCTATCCCCGTTGCTCATCAACTATCCCTACGTGGCGGATGACACGAACAAGATATACACGTTCGGCGGCGCAGCGACCGCGGCGGCGGTCATCAACTGGTTCAAGGAGCAGTTCGCGAAGGACAAGAGCTTCAAGGAGCTCGACGAGTTAGCAGCCCAGATCGCCCCGGGATCCGACGGCATCGTCGTGCTGCCGTACTGGAACGGCGAGCGGACGCCCATCTGGGATCCCTTTGCCCGCGGAACGATCGTCGGCCTGTCACTGTTCCATACGGCCGCGCACGTGTACCGCGCTTGCCTCGAAGGTGTCGCCTTCTCGCTCAAGGACAATCTCGAGACCGCCAAGTACATCGGGGCGGTCCTCAACGACGAGATGACGCTCATCGGCGGCGGCGCGAAGAGCAATCTCTGGCGCCAGATCTTCGCGGACATCACGGGCTTCAAGATGCGGCACGTGTCCATGAGCTACGGCGCCCCGCTTGGCGATGTACTCCTCGCTGGCGTCGGCAACAAGCTGTTCGACTATAAAGAGATCAAGAAATGGATCCAGGTCGCCGACATCACGCCCCCGAACCTGGAAAATGCCAAGAAGTACGAGGCCTACTTCGGCCTGTACCGCAAGGTGTACAATGCCGAGAAAGACACGTTCAAGCAGCTCTACGCGATGCAGTGAGTTAGATCTTCCCGGCAATTTCGATCTTTTCTTTCTCCTCCCAAGACCTGAATATCTCGTCTAGCCGTCGGATGATCGAGTCCAGGTCTTCCTTTTCCTTGTCCTCGCAGACTACATCTTGGGCTATTATCAAGCCAAGGATGCCCGCCCATTCGAGCAAGAAACTAGCAAAGGCTTCCCGCTCCATCGTGGTGCGCTCCCGCAATTCCTTGAGTGGAATGCTTCCCCTTCCCCGGACTGCTGTCAAGAGCGACTTTACAAGCACGAGGTTGGAAAGCAATTTTGAAGTCTCTTGCTTGATGGTTAGCAAATAGAGGGAACCACTAAGGCCTTGAATCTTCTCCAGTATTGACCTGGTTTGTTCTAACATGGCATCGCTTGGATCCTGGATGAACTGGGCCTTCACCTTGGTAAGTTCGCGGGTGAGGGCTTCGCGGGTCTTGTGCAACGCTTCTTGAAACAGCGCGCGGGCTTTTTCGGCGAGAACCGGGATGCCCGCCCGTGTCGCCATTTCCATAACATCCTTCAAAGATACTGCCCAATTGACGATTTCGCCCACGTTGCTGGAGCCAGGTTCCAAAACTAGTCTCTTTTCTAGTTGAGCTGCGATCTCAGCACGGGAAATCTCCACGAGGCGAACCCTTTCCTCGATTGCAGCTTCAAAACCCTTTCTTTCACGCTCTTTACCGTTGGTCGAAAAATAATCGGTTAAAGAACGCAACGTGCGTATCCCGGTGTCCGCGTCGACCAGCAACCCTTCTTTTATCATTTCATCAACGCGCAACAATTGGCCATCAAATTTTTGCTTGACCTTCCCTAGCTTTGCTTTCAGGTGGGCTTCCAGGTGCTTGGAGAGGGATTGCACGATCCAATCCGGGTTCGCGGGTGATTGGATGTGATTTTTGAGGGAACGGACGATCTCTTGGAACGAGCCTGGCTCAACTGACGCTTCAAGCTGCGCGATATAATCATTAAACTTCAAGAAGAGGCTTGTTTTAACGACGAATGATGATTCACCTCCTCTTGTTTTTACATAGTTTTAAGCCTTTGCTTGCAATTCGATGCTGTAATTCGAGAGATCTGCCTTGAAATCCGCGCCAGCCGTCCGCCTCAAGTATAAATTGGCACGATAGCGGTGTTTTATCCTTGAATGCGGTTTCAACTCAGGATCGTTCCGCATCCGCATCACGGCACGTATCCGCCTATCCAAGCACGTGACTGACCGCTGCCCGCCGAGAAAGA
>JAUQYZ010000160.1 GCA_030587475.1 Candidatus Sigynarchaeum calidifontis | reverse complement strand
AAGAAACGACGCAACCAGCGGAAGTGTATCGAAGGCATAATCGGGATCGGCGAACAGCATCTCGGCTTGGAGCAAACTCGCGTCCGGGGTCTTGAAAACATGAAAAAAGACACGCTGTTAAAAGCAATCTCGATGTTGTTCCTTGCAGTCGTGTCGGCCGAGACGGGGATGGACGACATGTATTTGAGGCCGACATATTTCTTTGGGTGAGAAGTTTAAAGAGAACGAGGTGTGAATTATTAGTTAGACAGACTCCTGAATAGTGAACCTGGTAGAACGTTTTTGAAAAGGGAATGATATGAAACTCACGAACCGTTCCCGTGCACTCCTCTTCTGCACTGGTTTCATGGTGTTCTTTTTCCTCGTGCAAAGCGTCGCCGCTCTGGACGAGATCCGGGGCGACCTGTCCCCGAAAGGCCAGGTCAACTCTGCCGTCGTGGTGCAGCGCCTGGCCGAAACCTGGGACGGGAAACCGCCGAGCGCGTCTGTGAGGATAACACTGACGCCGGACACGAACAACATGGTGATCCGGTCGACCCAGAAGGTATCGGTTTACGTCGTGAACGAGACCGAGATGATCAAGGGCTTGGATTCGAACTGGAGCTTGTCGCAATTCGTGCCGAAGAAGGGCTGGATCAACCAGACATCCATCATCGAGACGAACCTCACGTACCTGCGTATCAAGAACGACTGGGACATCGAGAACTTCACGACGATCGACAAGGAGGGGAAGCCGCTCTACAACGTGGTGTTCTACATCGTGATCGTGAACGAGCAGGACTCCCTCACGCAGTATTCTTTCAAGTGGAAAACGACGAATCCCGTTGTCGATGCCATGGAATCGGTCTTCTTCAATCTGGTCTACATGATGTTTTTCCTCCTTGGCGCCGCGCTCTTGTACAAGGCGTTAAAGGCGCGGCAAAACCCCGATCGTAAGGTGATCGCGCACTCGTACATGAACTACGCGTGGGGGTTGATCGCGGGTGGCATCGGCATGTTCGCCTGGCAATTCACCGCGTTCTGGAGTGCCCTCGATCCCACGTTTGACTGGTCGGGCATCATGGCATTCAATGCCATGCCGACATGGGTGCTCGGCGGGGTCCTAACGTCCAACGTCCTGACATTCTTAACCCTCGTGTGCATGGGCGCGAGCCTCATGTTCATGAGCAACACGATCGAGAAGGACATCCAGAACAAGAAAGTCCCGTACTTGACCTTCTTCTTGCTGATCACCGAGGCGCTCATCATCGCGTTCGCGTTCGTGCTTCTTGTAGCGCCGGCCTTGTCAGACGTGCTCGGCGTGATCGTCTACGTGTGGGTCGTGGCGCTGGCCCTGGTCGGCGTGAACATCGTCGCCACCTACATCAAGCTCGCGAGGGCGTCAACGGGCATGCTGCGGAAAAAATCGCTCGTCTTGCTGATTTCCTTGCTGGTGACCTTCATGTCGATCTTGCTGCTCCGCAATTTCGTTAACCCGCAGTTCATCGCGAACTCGCTGGCATCGTTCTTCGTGATCGGCATATATGTGGGCTTGACGATGGAGTAAACTTGTTTTTTTTCCCATTAATGATCGTGATTCACGACGGCGACTGCGAGCCGATAATCGCCAAGGTTATGTCTCGGATGCAATTGATTTTATTAGCCTTAAGACGAATAGGATGTCAAGGACTTCCATCCCGCCGATGTCCAGGATGAACCCTCATGAACGCCACCCCTCCAAAGTTCCAAGTGACTAGCAAAACGCCAAGTGACTCGATGGAACCCGACGAAGCGACTCGTCGAATGGAAGAGGAGCGTGCGAAGTTGGAACGCGAGCGGCGGGAATGGGAGAAAATCTTGAAGCGCATCGAAGATCACAAGAATATCATCGCTCAGCTCGAGGCTAGCCGCAAGGAGAAAGAAGACGAGATAAAAAACTTGCTCAAGGAAAAAGAGAAGGCCACCAACGATCTCGGCGGCGTGCGCAAGCTCATCGCGAACGAGGAACGCGAGCTCGAACGGAAAAAGCAAGCATCGAGTATCATGGAAAAGGATCTCCAGGATCTGCGTGAAGACAAGAAGAAGCTCGACCAGGACATCAATAAACTGATCGGCGACGTGCAGAAGTACAATCGCGAGAAGGAGGAGCGCGAGGGGCGCATTCGGGTGTTGCGAAACGAGCAAGAGGGGCTGGAGAAGTGGAAAAAAAACCTCTCGGCAGAGAACGAGTCTCTCGTCAACCGCAACAAGCAGCTCAAGGACGACCTTGCCGATGTACAGCGCGAGATCGAGAGGGAAAAGCAAGACCTCGCGAAGAGCAGCAAGCAGCTCGAGGACACGAAGCGCCGGCTCCGCGACATGGAAGATGACCTGAACCGCCGTGCAAGAAAGGTCGACGATGCCGAGAAGGAGCTCGAGAGGAAAAGGAAGGCGCTTGACAACGAGGTTGCCAGGTACCAGGACAAGGTGAAGGACCTCAAGAACGAGATCGACGATCTCAACCGGCGGAGGGACAAGGCGCGAGACGAGATGCGCAAGATCAACGACGAGCTGCCCTCGCTTGCGAGGAAACGCGACGCGCTAGACGACGAAATAAACAGGAAGAATCGGGAGTTGAAGGATCTCCAGCGGGAAGCGAACAACATCCAGCGGGATAGGGAAAACCTTGAAAAGGAGCGGGACAAGGTTTCACGTGACAAGGAAAATATCCAGAAAGAGTGGAACAAGATTCAGAAAGATCGAGACGAGCTCAACAGGCAACGAAGCGAGCTCGAGAAGCGCATCAGGGAGAAGGCGCCCTCCGACTCGATCCGGACCAAGCACCCCACGTGAACGTGCCGGGGGCAGCGCGAACACACGAGCGCACGAACGCAGGAAATGGAAGATAAACCATGCAGCTCATCAACGGGGGAAACCTGGCCGGCCAGGCCATGCTTAACCACCAGGACATGGCAGCCCAGAACCTGGAGGACTTCGACGTCGTCGTCCTGGTGGTTGAAGGGCTCGTCAAGGCCGCAGTGCAAGTCATTTCGAGCGACGATTGCTCGCCCGGCACCATGCTGGTCGACGAGGGGATCATCGCGTCGATGGCAGCGGGCGACTCGCCTAAGACCGACATTAAGAAGATAGTACCGAGGGGAGGCATCGCGGAGTTGCAGATCAGCGTCGATTCCCAAGGAAAGTGCCCGATCGAATCATCGATCGTCTGGGTGTCAGAGCACATCAGTGGCGTGCAAAAGCTGCTGAAGCGCCGCCCGGTGTTCAAAGGTATGGAACTCGAGTGGAAGGACGCCGGGATCTGCCCGCTGCGACTGAAGATAATCGACACGAACCCCCCGATCGGCGACGGGGACGTTGCCGTCGTCGACAGCTCCGAGATGCTGTTCGATCTCGTTCCCGCGAGGGAAATGGGGTTCAACACGATCTTGTGCATCGACGTGTCTGGATCCATGCTTAACGCGGATTTCGTCGTGCGGGACGTGAGCAGCATCATCGATTACTTGAAGGGGGAATATGCCATGGCATCCCACCTGGAGGAATTCTTCAATCAATTCCAGGACGGGGCGACCGTCTCACGCATCGCGAGTGCTGCCGCTGCATCGCTCCTCTACTTGAGCCTCAAGGCCAAGCGTGGCCTCGGCGAGAACGTGCAAGTCATCGCGTTCGGCGACGAGGTCGAGGTGCTCGAGATGGAAAACGCCAACGGCGTCATGTCCCCCGTGATACAATGCCGCGGGAAGCTGCGGGACTTGAACTTGAACACCCTCGCGTACTACATAACGGAAAAGACCAAGAAAGCGGTTGGCTTGACGGCGATGAGCGTGGCGCTCAAGATCGCCGCCGAGCAAATCGCGTACTTCCCGGTCAATCCTCAGACGGGCAAGCCCGATCCGACTATGGTCATCCTCCTCAGCGACGGCAACCCGAACAAGGGCGACGAGGCAAGCGGCATTCCCGTGAACCCGATCCCGGTCGCGAGGGAATTCCTCGCGAAGGAAGGCGTCGTGATCTACACCATCGGCCTGGGCGAGGCGGACGACCTGCTCATGGAAAAGCTCGGCCGGGAAATCGGTCGCGGGGACTACTTGAAGGCGACCAGCTTGTTACAGCTCTGGCGCTTCTACGACGAGCTCGCCAAGACGTTCGCCATCTCGATCAGGCCCCAGAAGGAAACCACGCCCGGCGGCATCGTCACGACTCCCATCGCCAGCCAGGTCCCGACCATGGCGGAACCGGCACCGGTACATGAGCCGGAGGAAGTGCGATCGTCACAAAAGACGGGCGGCATACCCGCCGCTATCACCAAGGCGAAGACGCCCGCGGGGAGCACCGGGGAGCAGCTCGCGAGCAAGACGCCGGTCACGAAAGCGGAAACCATCAAAGTTTTTTTCCAGGCAACTATAGGACCCGGAGAGAAGCAGATCGAGTTGGAAATAGACAAGAACGCCCGGATAGAGAGTCTCAAGCAAACAGTCGGGAATATTTTCGGCCTCTTCCCCCCCGATTTTCACCTGGTCCACGGCGGGATCACGCTGGATGAAACCCGCGCGATCAAGGTCTATCACGTGGAGGACGGCGACACGGTGTTGATCGTCCCGGCGAGCACCGCGGGGAAGCGATAACGATTCCCGAGCGCGCGGGGGGATGATGCCCGTTCAGCCTCTCCTGTGATTAACCCCGACCCGATCACGCCGGGATGGCGTTCGGTCCTGCCGCAGCCGGCGGGATACCTGCCAGAGCGGAACGCCTCCCGTTTCCCGGGCGTGCGGGTGTCGGTGCGCGTCGCGGAGACATGCACGTCGCTGGCCGAAGCAAGCGTGGGCGCGATGACGACGATGGTGGGAAAGATGAAAACGAAGACGAATATAGAGACCGCCCGGGCACGCTTTCATGAACTCTCTTCTTGCGCGGCCCTCGATCCGAGGACGAATGCTCATCTCCGGCCGTTTTTTCGGCCATCGCGGTGAACTCGCCCTGGAACTCGGGCATCGGCCTGGCTCTCTTGATTATCGTGGTCACGCGCGCTCGCCGCCCCTTCATGAGCACCGTGCGCTCGGTTTTCTCAGCCCTTGATCTGGCTCGACAAGCGCTTCATGGCGTCGAGGTAGACCTTCACGCTCACGATGCGCGGTCGCTTCCGGAAGGTCTCAGGGAGCTTCGCGTCGCAGCGCGAGCATAGCCCCGAGGATTTCGCCCACTCCTTGAACTCGTCGGCGTGCGCGGGGTGGCGGCACGACGGGCAGATCACGATCCCGCGCAGCTCGTCATCAGGCACCTTGGGCAGGTTGAAGCAGAAGATGCACTTGAAGTCCTCCTTCGAGAGCACGCTGCCTTTCGGGCGCAGCTCGTCGATGTTGACCCTCTCGACGCGGACGGCCTCCGGCGCGGCTACCCGCACGCTCACCCGCCGCGCCATGCCCGTGTCCCAGCTCCTGGCCGGTTGGGCGACCCGTGCCGGCTGGGCGACGGGCTGGGCGGGCCGCGGCGCTGCTGCTGGTTGCGGCCTGGGGCGCTCCCGGACCGGCGAGGGCAACGGGGCGCTGATGTCCGGGATCGACGGCGACCGCCCGAACCTGGCCGCGATGATGATGGCCACGAGCAAGAACGAGATCCCGAACGGGTCGACGTGCCGGGAAACGAGGTCGAGCGGGACGTCCACGGAACCGAACCAGAAGAAGATGAACGCGAGGTACAAGGTTTCGAAGATGAAGTTGAAAACGACGACGGCGAGGCCGAATTTCTTGGAATTCACGGATCGTCCGAAAATATAAACGTAAAAATACCGGCGGAAGCACGCGTAAATCGAATAGGTTCCATAGATGAGGTAGGGCACAGAAAAGAGCAACGTCCAAGAGTTCACGACGATCCAGCTCACGTGCAAGTCCACGATGGGATCTGCCAGGAACGGGATGGTCACGAAATTCCCCCAGGCGCTGAAGACGAGGGCAGCGAAGTTCGTCCAGAACACGAACAGCGCGTGGTTCTGCATCGAGTTGAACGAGCGGATGTAGGCGGCGCTGTCCGCGAGCTTCATCCCGAACATGACCCAGGTGCCTACGAGCATCCACGACCAAAAGGAGTTCGTCTCCGGTGGTCTCAAGGGGATGCCAGCCAGGACTGCGAGGACCAGGAAAATGAGCAAGACGATGAGGTAATGGAACCAGCGCAGGCGTGCCATGTTTTACCCCTGGTCGTGTTTCATGAAAAGCGCCTTCTTTAGCCGTAGTCGCTATAATATCGATAGCTTTGCTTTTTAAGATTGGGGAGCCAGCAATATATTTCTCTGCTACCTCCCTCGCTGCATCCTCGTTGGCATGATATTGATTGCTGTGCGAAACGATATCACGAATTTGCACCGCATGGACAGACATGATCTCCCGGCCTCGTGGGCAGGCTTTCTCGCCGTCCTCAAGGCGCATGGCATGGTGGCGAACCTCGCATTCCCCGTGGCGAGCCCCCTGGTATTCCAAGGATTGTTTCAACCATCCGGCACTCCGAAGGTCCCACATTCCCTTCTTTCACGCCATCATGCACGTCGTTTTATTTCAATCGAGGGTGTATATTCATCAAGTGTCAAACGAGCCAACGCGATGGTGGTGAAGATATATTTCTGGTATCAACCCGCATGTCGATGATCGATGTTTCCCCGCGGATTCATGGAAACCAACCGCCCCGATCCCTGAGGATCGGCCGTATATGTTGCTGAACGCTGCAATGTCCATCGATGGCAAGATTTGCACGAGATCTGGCGACAGTAAATTTTCAGACGAAGAAGATTGGCGTCAAGTCCACGCCATCCGCGCATCCGTGGACGCAATAATGGTCGGTATCAATACCGTTATCCAAGACAACCCATCGCTTCGGATCAAATATTGGCCAGCAAGATCTCCCCTGGTTCGCGTGGTAGTGGATAGCGCGTGCCGCATCCCCGTCAATGCTCGCGTCCTCGATATCGATCCCCAACTCGCCCCAACGATCGTGTGCGTGACCGAACGCGCGAGTATCGAACGCCAGCGAGCTATCGAAGCCCTTGGCGCGGATGTGATCGCCGTGAACGAAGGTGCACGCGTTGATGTTAAAAAAATGATTACATGCCTTTACCAGCGAAACATTCGGACCGTTCTTCTCGAAGGTGGGGGCACGCTGAACTGGAGTATGGTCGAGGCACGGCTCGTCGATGAGATCCGGCTATGCATCGCGCCCGTGCTCGTCGGTGGCCAAGGAGCGAAAAGCCTGGTCGAAGGTACCGGCTTCAATCTCGTCGAAGATTCGCTATCGTTCCATTTACACTCGGTAGAGCCCCGCGGCGATCGCATCATCGTTCGTTATAAACGACAAGATGCCCGATCACTGGGGCTTGAACGTTAGAACACTTGCAAGGTCTCGTACGTGGTGGTACGCTGGACGGGAATTCGATCCGCTGCCCTGATGATCTCCTTTATTTTATCAGGGGCAAGGAATTCCCCGTGGCTTGCACCGGCGCTCTTCGAGATGTTTTCCTCCATAAGCGTGCCCCCGAAATCATTCACGCCACACTCAAGCGATGCTTGGGCAAGACGCGTCCCAAGTTTCACCCAAGAAGTTTGCACGTTGTGGATCGTATCGTGGAAAAAGAGGCGGGAGACCGCATAGAATTTAAGGATGTCTTCCTCCGTGAGGGCTGCATCCATCTTCCCGTTCCAGAATACATTCGAAGGGCGGATGAAGGCCAACGGGACGAACTCGGTGAAACCACGAGTTTTCCGCTGGATGTTCCGGATCTCGTTCAAGTGGGCGCACCGCTCCTCCCAGCCATCGATGGATCCAAACATGATCGTGCTTGTCGTCGGGATTCCTTGCTCGTGCGCCGCCTGGATGATGGTACGCCACTGTGCGGTCGTGATCTTGTCGGGACAGAGTTCCCTTCTCACGCTATCGACGAGGATCTCCGCTGCCGTGCCTGGTATGGAGCCCAACCCCGCTTGCTTGAGCATTTTCAGCAATGCTTGTAGTGGCATGGACGAGCGCTGGTGCATTGCATAGATCTCTTGCGGGGAGAACGCGTGTATGTGAATTTCGGGTGCTAGTTCCTTCACCGTGCGGAGTATGCCGAGATAATAATCAAGATCGATGCCGGGATGGATCCCTCCTTGGATGCAAACTTCCGTGCATCGGCTTGCTTTCGCCTCCGCCACTTTTCGAGCGATGGCATCATGAGATAGAAGGTAGGATCGCGGATCCCCCGGTGGCACGGAAAACGCGCAGAACTTGCATTGAATCGTGCACACATTTGTAAAATTGATGTTCCGGTTGACAACAAAACTAACTCTCTTCCCGTGCACGGCTTGGCAAAGTTCATTCGCGTACGTGAGGATCGCTCGGCAGTCATCTCCTCTGGCGCGTGAAAGCACGATCGCGTCCCTGGTAGAGATCTCTTTTCCTGATTTGTGCGCGGCGATTATATCGCCAACAACAGGAGAAGGAACCAAGTTGCTAGGATCCATCATGAATCTTCTTTCGGATTGCTGTGATGTTGCGCAAAATCGCCGGGGATAAAAACTTCTCCGAGATGAAGGCATCGTAGACGGGCAAGCGAGGGACGAGGTCGATTTTTTCCTCGGCGAGAAGCCGTGAGACGTTTGTAACCAACGGCCAAGCTCCCCGGGGGTTCACATAATCGATCGTTGCCGGGCTGATACCACCCAAATCGTTCGCACCTGCATGGACGAGCTCGAGGATGCCTTTCGGATTAAGATTCGGGGGGATCTGGATGGACACGTGTTTTTCCAATGTCAACCGGGCGATCGCGACCAGGCGTAATAATTCAACGAGCGGCGGGGGTTGAACAGAAGACATGGGGGTCGCGGGATCCGGCGTGAAATTCTGGATGATCACCTCTTGTATCGTGTGATAACGATTGGACAAGGTGTTTATGGCGAATAAACTCTCCAGTCGGCTGATCTCCGTTTCTCCAATACCGATCAAGATGCCCGTCGTGAACGGGATGCATAGCTCTCCCGCCCATTGAATGAAGCGGAATCTGGTTTCGGGGTCCTTCCCGGGGCTGAACTCGTGGGGCATACCGGGGTTGGCGAGCGACGGATCCATGGACTCGAGCATCAACCCCATGCTTGCATTCCATGACTTGAAACGCGCAAGCCAGTCGCGCGTAACGGGACCAAAATTGCTGTGAGGGAGCAGTCCCATTGCAACTGCTTCTTGTAATCCCCACAAGTAATATTCCTCGATAGAGGTCCATTGCGTTCCCTCGAGAAAATTATCGATTTCCTCCGAAGGTACGACGCTCTCGCCCGTTATGAAAAGGACCTCCCAGCAATGCAAGTCACGGGCATGTTTTAAGGCAGATTGAATTGCATCCGGATCAAGAATCTTAGCGGGAATCGCAGGGGGCCGGGCCCGAAACGCGCAGTAAGCACAATTGTTCCGGCAGATGTTAGACAAGGGAATGCTATAGTTCCGCGAGAAGGTCACTTTTTGGCCGAAAATCTCTTGACGCTCCTTGTCAGCGCGCCTGAGCAATTCGGGAAGTGGCTCCTTGTACCACGCCTTGAGCTGTTTGATCGACACGGAATCTATCTCTTCCATGCAAGTTCGCCCCTGTAATAGACCGAATCGATATCTGCCGGTCCCCCACGAAGAAGAACATTCGTTTCGACGTCCGGGGTCGGATTCAAGTTCCATATTCGCAAGTTCACCAGACACAAATCTGCATCTTTACCGACTAGTATCGACCCGCGCAAACGATCGACCCCCAACACCATTGCTGGATTGATCGTGACCGACCTGAACCAGAAGCTCGGTTTGATGCGGTTCCCTGGTGCTTGTAATCGGAAGATTTTGATCGCAAATTGGAGTTCTTGCCACAAGTCGGGCGTGTTAACCATCACGTTGTCCGTGCCGAGAGCGAAATTGACCTGCTCGTCCGCGAGGCGGGCGACCGGCGGGGCCATTCCACCAAGCATCGAGTTTGACCGGGGGCAGATAACGATCTTAGCATTAGTATCAAAAAATTTTTTGATTTCATCTCCTGTTGCACATGTAACGTGGACGAGAATAGCCGGATATCCTAATTGCAGTGCGAAGTCTATGTCTGACATCCCCCTGGTCTGGATGGATTTCTGTCGCATCGCTGGCGTTTCCGAAACGTGCATCGCGATTAAGAGGTTTCGAGATTTACAGAACTGGCAAGCTTTCTCGATGGCTTCTATGGAGTAATCGTTTGAAGAGACGATCCCGATGCCCGCGATCTTTCCAGACAACGGGACCAGCTCTTCAATCCTATGCTGCCAGCGTGCAAGGATATAACATTTTGGTAACATGGGATCCAGGACTTCTTCAAGTAAAGCGACGCCTGGAGTACCACCTTCACGAAAATCTGCGAAACCACTGGTCCCACCAGCCAGCATCAAATTCAAGCTGTCTCGGATGCTGGCTTGGATTCTATCCTTGGGGGTTTCCCGTAGCAATCGATGCTTTAAACCATCCGGGGGCGCCACGACTGCCTCAAGGGACAAATTGATGCCGAGGTCCTTGGCAAACGAATCCCCCACGTGCGTGTGCGCGTTGATTAATGCTGGCAGCGCTAGAACGTCCCGGACTTCACCACAGCGGTCGTTCGGTTCGATGTAATTGAAGTGACCGTGGTCATCCCATTCCAAGTAAACATCCTCGGCCAATTCCATCTCGTCGCCGAGAAGGGCATACTTGACACGTAAATCGTTGGTGAGCACACGTTGTTTGAATAAAGGCATCTTTATTTGCTTTCCCGAGTGATTTCCATGCGTTGAAGTGCAGCGACGGGACTTGAAGCGGGTTACTAACGAGACCGCATCTGTTACCCCAATGCTTGGTTCTCGGAAGCCTTTTAAACGCGGTGAAGATTCTTTCCTCCATCATCAGGTCTTTTTCATGCACGACGCAACTACAAAGGTCGTCCCGGTACGTCCCGTGATACGTCGAGAAGTTAAAACCGTTCTCCCGTCGTCCCGTGGCAATTTCACCCTTCTCGCATACAGCAGCAATATCGACAATGAAATCCAAATCGCCCTTGTCCGCGGGAACCCATCAACAGCCACGACGCCCGTCCTCGTTCGCATCCATTCAGAATGCTTGACGGGGGATCTGTTCCGTTCCCTTCGCTGCGATTGCGGGGTGCAGCTCGACGCAGCACTCGAAAAAATCGCCAGTAGCGAGCATGGAATTCTCATCTATTTGCGGCAAGAAGGGCGCAGCATCGGTCTCCTCAACAAGCTCCGGGCTTATGAACTGCAAGATGCCGGGTATGACACGGTTGAAGCGAACGAGATGATGGGTTTCGCTGCGGACGCGCGGGATTACACGATCGCCGCGCTAATATTGAAAGATCTGGGCGTCTCCAACGTGTTTTTACTCACGAACAATCCAAACAAAGTGAATGCACTAAAATCGTCGGGTATAACAGTGGCCCGAAGGATTTCCATCGAGATTTCTGCAAATCCATACAATATCCGATACCTGCAAGCGAAAAAAAACAAGTTGGGGCATCTCTTGCATGGTGTTACGGACGCGCGCGATCGTGATGAGGATCCGAACAAGATACTCGAAGATGGTTGAACGGTTCGTTGGATGATGGAACCATCATAGACTGCCACGTTTTATGCCTGGTCATATTCCATGAAGAGTGCCTTCCCGTCCACGATCGGATTGATGAATTCAATCAGCTCCGGGATGATCTTCATGTCCAGCTCGTTCTTGAAAGAAAAGGGGACGGGGTACCACTTTCGCGACTTGAGGTTCGCCCGGAAGATGTTAAAGCCGAACGACGTGCCGTTGATCTGGTACGGGTCGATGACGAGCGCGATGGACTTGTCCCAGAGTTTCTGGTAGCGGGACTGCGTTCCCATGTCCTCCTCGCTCAAGAACAAGCCGTACGAAGGGTGGGAATGATACCATCCACACACAAACAGTCCCTGACTTTTGAGATCGTTATATGCCCTCACGAAATTTTTATACTCCTTGATCTCGGCGTATACCGCGTTCCCGTGTCCCATCGGATAGGCATCCTCCACGTGTAGCACGAGGCCGTCGTTGTCAGCTTTCCCTGCAAGCAGGCCAATGACCTCGACCCATCTCTCTCGAGGGATGTTGTTGTTGGCGTACTTCAAGGCATGGGACGCGATCTTCAAGAACACCTTTGCGGTCAACGTGATGCGTTCCTGGGGCGGGGGCGGCGTGGAAGCCGTGGAAGGCGCGGTTGGAGTGGAAGGCGTTGAAGGTGCCATGACTGCAACTGGCGTGGCTGGAGGGACTTCCATCCTGGACGGGTGTTCCTTCGTGTGCGGCACCGTGTCCTTCATCGTCGTTGCCACGTCCACCTTCTCGGACTTTTCGGACTTCAGCTCGGCATAGATCTCTTTTAAAAGCTCGACTTTCAGCTCTTGTTTCAATTCTTCCTTGAGCCTGCGCTCCCGAGCATCTATCTTGCTGCCACCCGCGTCTCGCTGTTCTGCCATGTTCATTACCATTTTTCCGTTGCATATTTCTTCGTCAATTGTCTGCACTTTTCATCAAACGATTTCGGGTCCCTTAGCATCTCTTCGGCCGCCTTCTTGTTGAACACGTCTGTAGGGTTGATGTATTGACCCTTCGTGTTCAGCATCGCCGTGATCGCTTGGACGACGGTCACGATCGTCTTGGAAGGGCTCCACCCGCCTTTTGTCCCGACGAGCGACGGGTCGACGAGTGCCAGGCAGATGTTCCGCTGGCCTGGAAACTCCGATGGCTTCGGCCAAAAATTCGGATGCCAGATTGGCGTGTGCAAGCGCACGAACGGTGGCTGTTGAGGGTAGTCTGGCGGGAACTTTATCTCTAACTTGAACAAACCCCCTTGATACGCCGTTCCTTTTGGCCCGACGAGCATCACCGCGAGGTGGTCGATCGACTTGCTTTCCTTGTCGAACCCTTTCAGCTGGACTATCGTGCCGTCGCTCAGCATCTTCTTCAACGCTGCAAAATCCTGGGAAATTCTCGTGGTTCTCAAGCTCATGTGTTTTCACTTCTGGTTTACGTTTTTGAACAGTCTCGCTTTCTTTATTGATTTACTTTATCTTTAGGGTAATAAACACTTCTCCGCTCATGAAACCGGCCACGGTGATGAGGTCGTAGGTTCGCAGCTCGTTCTCCGCGACGGACTTTTCCGGGTCGATGATCCGAACGCCCTTGAAATCATTCATCGTGAGGACGGGTTCCATGTCCGGGCTCGCCTTGAACCCCATCGCCACGAGCATGTCGATGATCTTCTGGCAAGGATCCGTGGTGGCGAGCTCGATGCCCACGCGCTTCACGTTGTCCCCGCATTGCGGGCAGGCTGGATTCCGGGGTTTTTCGAGGTAGTAAAACTTCATGGTCATGCCGTTGAAGATCATGTACGTCTTCATCGGCTCCCCGAGTGCCTTGTTTCCCGCTCGCCAGTTCACCAGCTTGATCGCCTCGTGCGACTGGACGGCCGAGATGACCGCGTTGATCGTGATGAGGCCCGGGTCGTGCCGGTCGAGGATCTTCACGACGTCCCCCGTGGAGAACTCCGGGAGGAACTCGTGCTCGTGGACGAGCCGGTTCGCCTCTTTCCTGACGAACTCCACGTCATCGAGTTTCTTCGGGTCGGGGTCGCGCTTGAACGTTTCCTGGAACAGCATGTTCCCCTTGAAGACGCAGTGCACGCGTTTCCGGGGGACGCCGACCACCGTGCACGCAGCCATCTCGTCGCTCGGGCCGGAGGGCGGCGGGTTGCACTCGTAACACGCGTTCTCGTATGGCAGTATCGTGTACACGTGGCCGTGAAAGCCGCCGACGCCGCCGTCGACGAGCGGTTTCCTGAACCGGATGGCCTGGGCATTTAGATTCTGCCGCGCCTGGACAGAATCGAGGCCGCCGATGATCACGTCTGCCCTCCTGTAGATGTCTGGATCGAGCCGCTCGAGCGCCGAGTGGTGGCCGATAACCTCTATGGTAGGATTGATCGCCCGCAGCTTCTCGGCGGCAACGGTCGCCTTGGGCGCCCCGATGTTCGCCTCGAGGAACAAGAACTGGCGGTTCAAGTTCGAATGCTCGATGACGTCAAGGTCGACGAGATCCAGATGGCCAATGCCTACCATGGCCAGGTTCTTGGCGATCTCGCAACCGAGCCCTCCGACGCCGGCGATGAGCACCCTGGCCCGCTTGAGGATGGACTGGTTCCATCCTGCATACCGGAATTGCCGGTTGTACAAATCACGTTCTTTTTCTGTTAGCTCGGTGTTGAAGAAATCGGATTGATCCACGCTCGTCATTCTCCGTCGTTATTTGAATAAAAAAAAAGACAAGAGTCTTTTTTCCCGCGATGATCGCGGAAATGCTAGATCCCCGCGGTGCTCGCGGGGATGAGCAGCAAGGTGTCCCCGTCACTCACGTTATAATTGCTCAACGGGGAGCCTTCATCGAGCGTAACGCCGCCGTGCGAGAGATGGAAATCATTCGGGTCCAAGCCAAACATGTTGCCAACCGTTTGCTTGATGGCACCAACCTGGTTGCCCGTGTTCACGAGCAGCTTCTGCTTCTTCTCGCCAGGCCCGATAGTCGATTGGAAATAAACGGAGACGTCTTTACCACCGCCCGCGGCTGGCGTCTTCGATGCGATCGACCTCGGCGCAGTGCCGGCGGGGGTCTTGCTCGAAACCGGCTTGGGAGCCGCGGGTTCCTCCGCTGGCGGTCCCAAGTCCTCGTCGAAATCCGGGTTTTCTCCCATTTTGTCGTCACTCCTTTTCTTGAACAAGTTCTTGAAAAAGGTGGCAATCGCATCGAGGAAGCGCACGAAGGATTCCTTTACTTTCTTGAAGCCACTTGCCACCTTCATTCAACCCATTTCTAGGCGCTAGGTAAACTGATCTATGGTATCCTTTAAATAGTAATCGTAATAGCTGCCATGAGTTTGAGATGCGTATCCATTTAACAAAAAGATCAAGAGAACATCATCTACAATCGTTTCCCGCGAGGCTATATGCTTTGCGACGAAGTCGGCTTGGGGAAAACGATCGAGGCTGGGCTGGCGATCAAGTGGCTCGTGATTGCGGGGCTGGTGAAGCGGGTGCTAATCATCGTGCCGAAGAACGTGATCGTGCAATGGCAAGAGGAACTGCGCGAGAAGTTCAACCTGGAATTCTTGATTTATGACCCGCCCTCGCTCGTGTCATATTGGAACGAGGTTTACGAGCCACGGTCTGCCAACGCGTACAACGCACACGATTTCATCCTCGTCTCGTCTGGCCTGCTCAAGCTCGACACTCGTATCTCCGAGATCCTTGACGCGAGCAGTTGGGACCTGCTCGTCATCGACGAGGCGCACCACCTACGTCGGAAGCCACCTAAAACCAAATCAGCCGCGGGCACCGCGGGCAAGCTGCTCACACTGGCACAAAAACTCAAGTTGAAGACGAAATGCTTCCTTATGCTCACGGCGACGCCGATCCAGATGCGGATCGAGGAGCTGTTCGACTTGCTCCAACTTCTTGGCCTCGGTGGGAAGTGGGGGCTGCGCGATCATTTCAAGCAATATTACGAGATCCTTTCCAACGCACCGAGATCGCGGACGAGTGACCAATGGGCTTTCCTCGTCGAGATGGCGCTGGATTTCTTGAAGCACGGGCGCACGAATCCGTCGATGTACGAGAGCGAGTTGCGATCCTTCGACGAGCGGCCGAGATATTTGCGAGAATTGCTGGAGATTT
>JAUQYZ010000148.1 GCA_030587475.1 Candidatus Sigynarchaeum calidifontis | reverse complement strand
TGTCCGGAAAACACATCCATGTCGAACCTGAACTGGCTGGTGAGCACCTTGGATTTGGGCCCGACGATCTCCACCATGCTATTGAAAAAATTGGGGAGGATCCTCTCATCGTAGTACCAGACGAGAGCGGGACCGATGTTTAACCAGATCACGAAGACGGAGAGATATGCCAACGCGAACGACGGAATCATAGAGCTGCCTCTCATTATAAAGAAGAGGACCATCAAGATATTCTGAATCAAGTTTACCTTGAAGATGCTCGATGCCAGAGGGTTTTTGAACACCCTCGATTTGATAAGTTTGCTCACCCATATCATTATGGGCCGAGATTCTTCTTCCCTTTCAACCATCAGTGCGATCGCACCCCCTATAGCCATTTCATTGATATGTTTTTACAACATAAGCATTTCCATTCGAAATGCCAAATCTCTTTTTCAAATTAGCATGATGACTTTAAGAAGATAGCTATGCCATGTCACGAACTATCATGGTATGAAGAGAAAAGAACTCTAACTATGAAGGTGTACAAAGTTGGACACTCTGCCTGGCGGGTCGTTAGAGGAAACCCGCAGGCGCCAGCTCCGAATCCGGAACCAGCACCACCACCTCTATCGATGAATTCCATGCACGGAAGTCGTATAAACAAAAGTTGGCGTTTTTCTACCTTATTTAATGATTGATTTTGATCTTTTCCCCGTTAATTGTCTATATCAGTCGATAAAGCCGGAAGTGGAAATGATTTAAGATAAAAAGAGGCTTATTTCTTTTTCCTCGCCAAGAACCGGCTCGCCTTGCCCTCGTCGATGAGCTCCTGGATCTGCTGCTGGACCGCCTTGTAGTTGGCCAGGGGGAACTTGTTGTGAAGCGGGCTGTGGTGGGCGAACCATGCCGTGATCTTGTACATGAGCAGCATCAGCCACTTGCTGGGTCCCGAGATCTCCATCGTCTTGCGGAACTCTTCCAGCGTGAAATCGTCGAACCCCCCAAACAAGCCAAAGAACGGGCACATGAGCACCGCGGGGAACAAGAAAAGGATCATCAGTAGTACGACGGCGGCGACCGCGACGGGAGCAAGTTCTGGACCCACCATCGCGATAAACGCGGCATCGAGCAATGGCCAGATCGTGTACTGGAACACGACGAGCACGCCAGCGTAGGCCAGGGCCGTGAGCGCCGGGGCGAGGAATGCTTGCCCCGCCATCTGCCGGTAGTCGATCTTCATGATCTTTTTCTGGAACCACCACCAGCCGATGATGGACTTCACGATGTCGAGCAAGAAGCCCCCGAAGCCGATGACGAGCAGCCACACCGGAAGGATATACGTGTCGACGCACAAGTAGAGGAACAAAAACTGGACGGCGAGGCCAGGAACGAAGAAGATGTAGTTGAGCCAGATGGGTGGCATCGGCCGGTCGCAAGCGACGAACAATTTCCCCCACCAGCCGCGCCATTGGCCGCTGGCGCTGATAATCATGATGACGGGGATCATGACGATGCCCGCCTTGTAGTTCGCTATCCCCGAGCTGCCGAGAATGCCGGAGCTCAAGACCGCATCAAGCAATTTCGGGGCAAGGACGGCGAGGGGTACCGCCATGAAGATGGTCGTGAAGAGCCAGAACTTGAACATGTCCGCGATGAAATAGTTAGCCAATTCCTTCTTGCCGTTGTTGTACGACTCGCTGATGGCGGGGACGGTCGGCGTGCCCCAGTTTGTCATTGACACGAGGTGCCCGAGAAAGTTGGGGATGAGCAAGAGGCCGCTCCACGACGCGAACGAGGGCGTCTTGAAGATGACGTAGAGGCCGACCATGTAGCCGATGATGCCGAGCACCTCGTTCGCGATCCATTGCTTGCCCACGAACTTGATGCACTGCACGACGACGGGCTTGTCGAACCGCGGGATGAAGAGCTCCTGGAAGCCGTGCTCGATGCCGCGCTTCTTCATGAGGTTGCCGAACATCTTCGCGCCGATGGCCAGGTTGATGTAGTCGTCGACGAACTGCGACAAGATGTACCAGATCGTGATGCCCATGATCTCGCCGACGCGAGGGTCGCTGGCGCCCCAGGCCTTGCCGATGATGAGGAACAAGATGTTTATCGAGATCTGGAAGACCGTGTCTTGCAGCCATCCGAGCCACGCGGTCTTGTCGCCGCGTTGGAAGGACTTGAGCGTGGCTTCCATGATCATGAGCATGCCCGGGTACTGCACGAGACTTTGAGCCAGTATCATCCAGATCAAGTAGGCTGATGTCGTGTAGGGAAGGATAGTGAAGCAAACAACGGCGATGATCGTGACCTGGACGAGGCCGGTTATCATTTGCCACCAAATGTAAAATTTTATATACTCCATACTCTTCCGGGGATTTGTGTCGGCATACTGCCCGATAAATCGCCCCATGCTGTCGCTGAGCCCACCCCCGCCCCCTAAATTCAAATCTGCGAGACCGAACCAGTAACCTAGCAACGTTCCGACCATCCCTTTATATCCATTTATCTCCGGATAGGGCAAGAATTCAGCGATGAGGCCAACAGTAACAAGGCCCATGATGGCACCGCCGATCAAGAGAATGTACGAGTAAAACACGCCACCCGTGATCCGGTGGTACCCGATCTGGTTCCACATGTCCTCGGCCGTCAGTTTTCCTTCGACGGCGACTTCCACGGCCTTCGGCTTCTTGAACATGTCCTTGACCTTGTCGACAATGCCCCCCTTGCGCGCCACCGCGGCCTCTTGCTTCCGCGCGTCCTCCGCGGAAGGGGGGTTTGTTTCATTGCTCATGTGTAATGCAAGGATTGGAACCATAAATAGGGGTGCAAGTCGGGATTCTTGCATCCAATCCGCATCAATTCGGACGATGCACGCGCGTCCGGCGCGTTGATACATGGATGAAGCCGATTAGAAGCATGAACGACGCGATCACCAGACCAACGAAAGTTCCCCCGAGGACATCCACTTGTATGCTCAATACACAACTCCCGCCTGAAATGCAATCGATAACGAGCAAGACGGGCTCGTGACCGACTTGAACCTCGATCCCGGTCGCGCCGGCTTGCACGGCCAGCTCGGTCGTGCCATTGGACGAGTAATCGTGCACCACTGCCCTCGAAACGCCCGTTCCGAAATCGATCCGGGCATTGACGATGCCCTGGTGAGCGGGATTCCACGCGACGATCGCCCACCGTTCTTTCCCGCCGACCAGGACGCTGTCCCTCGCCACGATGCCGGTCAGCGGGCTGGGAAACGCGACGGGCATCAAGGCCGAGTGGCCGTTGCCGACGTGGTGATTAGTCCAATTTATCGCGTATGTCACGCCCTTCCACGACGCGTCGCTGTACACGATCCCGCAATGCCCGAACTCGGGGCCATAAGTTCCGGGCGGCGAGAAGTCGCGATACGTCCAGATGTTGAATCCCTCGACGCCCCACGATGTCGCTATGGCCATTTGCTTGGCCATCAGCGCGGCGAATTCCCGCTGCGGATCGACTAGGAACCCGCCCGCCCCGTCCCGCGGGCTGTCGGTCTCGCTGCCGATCTCCGTGATCCAGTGCCTGGCGCCGTCCTTGATGGTCCACTGGTACCTTGACAAGATCACGTCGTATTCCGATAGCTTCTTGGCCAGCTCCTCGGCCGGGCTCGAGTACGGGTGGAACGCGATGCCCGAGAACAGTTCCCGGGTCGTGTCGAAGCCCGGCACCGACGTCGGCGTCGCCGTCAGGTTGGCCACGAGGTAGTCGAGGAACTCGAGTTCCCGCGTCCCGCCGAGCCCGCCGACGATCACGTCGAGCGACCTGTTCACCCGCTTGATCGTCTCGGCCGTGGCGATCAGCAAGGCCATGAACTCGCCCCACGTGCCGTAATTCTTCCCCCAGCCATTGTTCGGCTCGTTGTACAGCTCCCACTTGCTCATGTTATTCTGGTACCGCGTGACGGTCTTGTTGACGTAGTTGCACAAGAGCGGGATGTGGCCCGGCGAGATATACGAAGATGGACCATCGCCAAGCCATCCCGGCGGACCGTCGATCAAGGGCAGCACCCGCGCGCCGACCGACGACACCGCCGCGAGGAACCGGTTCGAGTAATGCGCCGGGTCGGCCAGCGGGGAGAAGTCGCCCGCCGACGGCTCCATGATCGACCAGATGAAATTGCACGTGCGCGCCCAGCCGAACTCGCACCTGGCAAACGAGGTCGTCCCCGGCGCGTCGATGTCCTCGAGGTTCTCGGAAGTCGGCCAGTGCAACGACACGCCGAATGGCCGGCCGATGGGACGCTCGGTAGCGACGGGAAACGCTCCCATCACCGGCGCTTGCGTGCCCGCGGCGGGCGCTAAAAGGACAAGCTGGGAAAGGAACGCGATGGCCAGCGTGCACGCGAACGGGATAGGGGCTCGTTTCATCCTCGTCCCTCTTGCTCCTTCATGATTTGCACGCCCGCGCTCGTCCCGATGCGCGTCGCGCCGGCCTTGATCATGTCCAATGCGGCCTGGTACGTCCGGATCCCGCCTGATGCTTTCACGCCCATCTTGTCCCCGACGGTCCTTCGCATGAGCGCCACGTGCTCGACCGTCGCCCCCGCCGTGCTGAAGCCCGTGGACGTCTTGACGAAGTCCGCGCCTGCCCGCATTGCCAGCTTGCACCCGGCCACGATCTCGCCCGCCGTGAGCAGGCACGTCTCCAGGATGACCTTGACGAGGGCCTTGCCCTTGGCGGCGGCGACCACGGACGCGATCTCCTCCTCGACGAGGTTTTCGTCGCCCGACTTGAGCGCCCCGACGTTGATGACCATGTCGAGCTCGGTCGCGCCGTTGCGCAGCGCGTCCTTGGCCTCGAACACCTTCACGTCGGTCGTCGTCGTGCCGAGGGGAAACCCGATGGCGGCACCCGCGCCGACATCCGTCCCCTTCAAGCAATTCGCCACCAGCGGGATGAAGCAAGGATTCACGCACACGGCGGCGAACCGGTATTCCTTCGCCTCGTTGCAGATCTGGACGACTTGCTCCCTGGTGGTCTCTGGTTTCAAGATCGTGTGGTCGATGTATGCCCGGATGTCGCGCGCGCCCATGTCTCATCGCTCCAGCAACTTGTCGATCTCGTCCCGCGCCGGCATCCCCGGCGCCGTTCCCACGCGGGTCACCTTCAGCGAGGCGACCGCGTTGGCAAATTGAATGGCTTGTTCTAGAGATTTCTTTTCCGCGAGGGCCACCGCAAGGCCGCCGTTGAACGCGTCGCCCGCGCCGGTCGTGTCGACGACCTTCACGTCGTGCGGCGGGAACACCCGTTGCGTCCGCGCGTTGTACAAATATGCACCTTTAGCACCTATCGTGAAGATCACGTTCTTCACGCCCCTTGCCAGCAGCTGCTGTCCCGCCTTCTGCATGTCATCGATCGACTCGATGGCGAACCCGCAGAGCGCCGATGCCTCCGACTCGTTCGGCGTCAGGTAGTCGACCTTCGCGAGGACCGCATCCGGGACGCTGTCCGCGGGTGCCGGGTTCAGGATCACGGGCACGCCATTCGCCTGGGCGATGCCGATCGCGTGTTCCACGACCGTCAAGTTCGTCTCGAGCTGGGTCAAGAAAACTCCCGCCCGGGCAATCTTGTCACGTGCTTTATCGATCTCTGCAGTCGTCAAGTTGCCACACGCCCCGAGCGTGACGACGATCGAGTTTTGCCCGCTGTTCTCGTCGACCATGATGAGCGCAGCACCCGTAGCCGCGCTATCATCCACGAAGACGAGGTCGGTCGCCAAGCCCTCCCTCTTGAACAATTCGATCGCGAGCGACGTGAACTGGTCCTTCCCGATCTTCGTGATGATCGTCGTCTCGGCGCCCGCGCGCCGCGCCGCGACCGCCTGGTTGGAGCCCTTCCCGCCGGGGCCGATCTTGAACACGCTGCCCTTGATCGTCTCGCCGGGCAAGGGCAACCTGGGGGCGCGCATCATGATATCCACGATGAAGCTGCCCATCACGCAGACGCTCGTTCGACCTGTCGTCATGAGATCACGACTTGAAGGTGCCGCGGAAGACTAAAGAGCATATTGGTCAACCGGCCGTTCGTGGCGCTGGCGGCCCGGCGGGGTGGAAAAACTCATCGCTTGAGCCTGGCAAGGAAATAGTCCGCGAGCGCGCCGGCGATGTCGATGCTCGTGGTCTTTTGCAGCTCGGTGAAGCCAGGCACCGAGTTCACTTCGATGATCGTCGGCCCGTTCGGTGTCTCGGCGATGTCGACGCCCATGAACTCGCCACCAATGGCCTTGGCTGATTTAATGGCGATTTCTTTCAGATCGCTCGAAATATCCGCGGACTCGCCATGGGCGCCGATCGCGACGTTCGTCTTCCACGGCTGCGCCAGGTCGGTCGCGTTGACGCGCTTCATGGAGCAGATCACCTCGTCCCCGAGCACCATTGCCCTGATGTCGCAGTTCCCGTGCTCCACGTACTCCTGGATGTAGAAGACCTCGTCGAGCCGGTCGAGGTTGTAGAAGATGTTCGACGCGAAGCCCTCGTCGGTGAGCCGCATGATCCCGACGCCCTTGGAGCCGAACAACGGCTTGAGCACCACGTCACCGCCAAGCTTCTTGAAAGCCTCGGTGGCTGCCTTGAACCCCTCGCACAGGATCGTCCGGGGCGTGGGGATCCCGTGCTTGATCAGCTTGTAGGACGTGATCGCCTTGTTCGTCGCGGCCTCGAGGCACTTGCGGCTGTTGAGGAGGTACACGCCGCAGTCCTCGAAGAGCTCGAGGACCCCCAGCCGCGTGTATATCTTTTTCGTCTTGCTCGTGCCTATGCCCCGAACGATCGCGCCCCGTGGTTCCCCCTCCGTGAAGTACTTGCGGACCATGTCCGGCTCGGCGTTGTTCAAGTCCAGCGCGACGCGTGCCGGGCTCAGCTTCATGACCGTGACGCCCCGCTTCTTGAGCGCGTCGATGATCGAGCGCGAGACGGGCGCGAGCGACCGTGGCGTTAAAACGACGACCTTCACGACGCGGAATAACGCTCACGCCCTTAAAGCCATTGACTATATGGAATGGCAAGAGGAAAAAAAAGCAGGTTACTTGAATTCCAGCCGGCCGGGATTCAGTATATGGTTCGGGTCCATGAATTGTTTCACGCGCTTGATGAAGTCGATCGACGCGGGGTCGGCACGCTCTTGTATCATCTCTACTGCCCAGCCGGCGGGCTTGTAGGGCACGCCCTTGCAGTCATCGAGGATGACCGCGGCGAGCTCCTTTAACGTCTGGCGCGCGCGGGTCGTCTCTTCCGTGCTCCGCCGGTCGAACGCCAGGATGAACCGGAGCACGAAGTAATGGTCTTGCTTGTGCGGGCGCAGCACGATGACCGGGAAAAACCCGTTTTTCTTGTGGATCTCTTCCCCTTTCTTCAAGCCGATGTGGACGCGGCTGGATGGCACGTAGGAACCGACCCAGGTGAGCCCGCCACCCGCTTTCAGGTCGTACAAGGCGGGCAGCTGCGTCGGCAGGTCAAGGATGCTCATGAACACCTTTTGCAAGTCGCCGAAGTCCTGCGTGGGCAAGAGCAGCACGGGCGGCTTTGCCTTCTTGCAGAGATTCTGCATCGCGCTGTACTTGGCCTTGAATATCTTCTCGTCGTGGGCACCTGTCGTGATGCCGGTGATGAGCCACGCCTGGTCATCGTCCGACTTTCCTATCTTGAGTATCGGTGCAAGCTTCTTGACGAGGGGGAATGGCTTGCTGCCCGTCATGAACTTGAGCAGCGGCCACATGCGCTTGACGAAATTCGTCTTTTTCTGGAACCGGAGGTAGTGCATCATCCGGCCCATCAGCTCGAGCATGTCGTCTGGCACGATGGTACGGCCAACCTTGGCGGGGAAGTAGCCGATGCCGATCTCGTCGCATACCCCGAGCTTCACGAGCTCGTGCACGAAGTTTTCCAGGAAGTCATATGGATCCTCGGGAATGATGGCAAAGTGCCGCAGTATCGGTGGCCTGTCGATGAGCTGGATCGAGATCTTGGTCACGATGCCCGTCGTGCCCTGGAACCCGATGAATAAACCACATAAATCAGGCAAGGGGGCACGCCCGTACCAGACGGCTTGCTTGTTGACGACTTGTGTCCCCACGTTCACGACCTCGCCAGAAGCCAGCACGACTTCCATCCCGTTGATGAACTGGTCTGCCGAGCCATAGAGCACGGAAAGGCTGCCGAGGCCGTGAAGCAGCGCGTTCGTCAGCACGCTCGTGAATGGCGGAGCGAACGGGAAAGAGTAACGAAATTCCGGGATCTCCGTGTCGAAGAGGCGGCGCAAGTGCCCGAACGTGAAGCCCGGCTCGATGACAATGTACTTGTCCTTCTTGTTAAGCTCGATGACACGGTTCATGCGCTTCATGTCGACCGTAACGCCGCCGAGATCTGTCGGTATCGTCAGGCCACCAACGTTAGCACCGGCAACGTACGGGATCAGCGGTATTTTTCTTTCATTTGCTAGCTTGACGATTTTCTGTATTTGTTCGACTGAATCGGGTAAAACGACGAAATCAGGCCGCTTCGGCTCGTTCTCGGTCATGTCCCGGCCATAATTGGAGAGCACTTCCACGTCATCCGAAACCCAGCGATCGCCAAAGATATCGATCAATTGTTGCTTGAGCGCTGCACGTTCTGCTTTCGAGAGGTTCATTCATCTCACGCCGTCGTTTTCCTTGGTACTATAACCACTTCGCTGCCAACAAGATAAAGGTGAGGGCACGGAGTCGATTCACGTGAATCGCGTTCTCCAGAGCACGCCCAGGGAGCACGCGACGACAACGATGGAGATGAAGAAGATCGCTTGCGCGGTGAAGAGGTCGGACAAGAGACCTCCCACCAGCGATGACACGAAGCCGCCAACCCAGCCAATGCTCATCATTATGCCGAACGCGAGCCCGAGATAAGCCCGGGGCGATTTCCCGGACATCGTCTGCAAGATGACAGGATAGGTGGTGTACGAGAAATACGCCATCGCCGCGCAGTAGACAGCGTTCGATGCCGCGTCGCGAGGGTCGATCGCGACATACAGCAAGAGCGTCGCGAGATAAACGAGATAGTTGACGATCAAGAGGCGCTTCTTGTCGAACCGCCGGGACAGCGGCAACGACGAGAACGAACCCGCCGCTGCAAAGGCGAAATAAACGATGAAAAAGAAGGGCGCGACGCACGTGTCGAAACCCTTGTACTCGCCCATGTAAGTCGTCAAGTTATTGGAGATGACCTGGAACTGGGCGCTGTACAGCATGAACAGCACGAAGAATGGCGCGAGGGAAGCGATCCGCTTGAGCACCTCCCTCCGTGCGATGCGATCCTCGACAAGGATCTCGTTTGCTATGAAGTTTCCTCGAAAATACCCTGACGGCATCAAATGGAAGCGTTTCAGCCTAAATGCCACGACCATTGCTGCCATGAGCGTCGCAATGCCCCAGGCGACGAAGGAGCCACGCCAGGCCACGTCGCCTGGCAGGAAAAAAAGCAAGATCGTGGAGCTGACGATGGCCGTGCCCTTTCCGAAGTCCCCGAAGGCTGCTTGACGATTCACCTTCTCGGTCAAGATGCGAGCCGAGACGGAGTAGGAGGACGCGTGCTGGATGCCGAGGCCCAGGCCAAGCAAGATTGCATAGATCAAAAGGCTCATGAAGTCGAACGCCATTGCCATGAGCAGCGTGCTCACGCCAAGCAAGACCATGCCCGCCAGCATTATGCTCTTCTGATCAACGATGTCCGAATAATAGCCTATGACCAACTGGAACAGGATCATCGCGAGCAAGTTCATTGCAAAGATCAAGCCGGATTCCAACCAGTTCAGCTCGAAATCCTTGAATAACAAGACCATAATGGTGGGCAGCACGAACGTGATTGCATCGTTGAGAAAATGGTATGCATAACACGAATTTAACACGACCGTTTTCTCGGTCGCCGAGAGCGGGGTGCTATGTTGTGCCATAATTTCAAGTCAAACGATTAAAAGCTGCGTCGGCTAAGAGTTCACCAGGGGAATTCCGCCTCTCGAGTGATTGCCGTGCGCGAATCCATCTTTACTGCACTGAAGGCCGCGCTGCTGATATCGTTCCTCGTTGCCGGCGCTTTGAGCGTGGTGTTGCTCGTGCAATCGATCTTTTTCAAGGATCCAGCCCTTTTCGATTCGGATGGCGACGGGTTTACTGATACAGACGAATGGAGCTGGTGGACGAGCCGGCTGGATCCCTACGATAATCCCTTCACGACGCGAATGTTGCCGATCTTGCTTTCAGCCACCATCATTGCTGTCGTCCTGGTCCTCGTGAAAGCCCGCCGCCGGAGAACGGTCCCGGTTCTATCAGCAGCGCTGCTTAAGAAGATCAGTGCCATGAAAGCCGCTGTCCGCGCGGGGAACCGGGGGAGCATCGACGCGTGTAAAATGGATTTCGATGCGGCGATTGCCGAATTGCGCGAGGGACCCGATCGTGGAATGCTCCATGAACCGTTGATCCAGGAAATCCTCGTGGAATTCGAGGTTCTTTGCCTGGATGTATTTATTGACGGGGCAGGCAGGGCAGACGAAAAAATAACGTGAAATAACCGGCAACCAAGTTTTCCGGGCTAGTGCACTAATCCTTAAGTCCCTACCTAGTTCCGTGATACGTCCCAAAACCGCAAACCTTACATTTTGCCGTGGATTTCCTCGTGAAAACCAAGGACGTCCACGATGCCTGGTCCAAAGCCAGTCAAGGTAACGATATCACATCGACAAAAAGTGATATTGAAAAAACAGAAGCGACGGTACAAATGCCCGCAAGGCATTGCGATCAGGATGGAAATCATCTTGCTCGCACGGAAATATTCCAATTTTTCCATCGCCACGCGCCTTGGCATCTCCATCAAGACCGTTCGCAAGTGGCGCAAGCGGTGGCACGATGCAGCACCTGTTCTCGCAGCTGCGGAGCGAGACGGATGGACGGAACGACAGCTCACGGCACTGATCAGCACGGTCTTGAGCGATGCGCCCCGTTCTGGTGCACCGGGGAAGTTTTCTCCCGAACAAGTCGCCCAGGTCATCTGGCTCGCGTGCCAGCCCCCGGCGCTGTCGAACCGCCCCATCAGTCATTGGACTGCCCGGGAATTAGCCGACGAGGCCGTCAAGCGCGGCATCGCACCCTCCATCTCGGTGTCCGCCGTGCGACACATTCTCTTC
>JAUQYZ010000139.1 GCA_030587475.1 Candidatus Sigynarchaeum calidifontis | reverse complement strand
GTGCTTGCTGGCCTTCGATGACGATCAACGATATCCGCCGGTGCCCTCCCGGCGTCCTGATGCACGTGATCTTCCCCGCTGCATCCCATCGCCGTATCGTCCGGGTGCACACTCCTATCATCGACGCGGCGATGCCGATCCTCACGCATGATGTCATGATGCCATGCATCATCCAATCATGGCCCATAAACCGGGATATCATCCACACCGTGTCCAACTTTGTCTAGCAAAAACTGGACTGTTTAGCAACCCTTTCCACGGCAAGTTCGCATCGCTATACTTGCATGGCCAGCGGATCGGCGCCCGCGAGGGCAGGATACTCGACAGCCCGCAAGACTCGGGAGCCATCGTGTTCCAGCGGGCAACGGACGGGACTTGCCACGTGTTCCACGTCGACCGGGACGATTGGATCGATTATTCCGACGCGTTCGGCACTGCCAGGATCCCGCTGACGCAAATCGTGACGATCGAGACCGAAACGAAGAAAGTAGTCATGACCTTTCATAGCAAGGCATCGAACTACAACCGCTTGCTGTTCCCGACGGATGGCTATGTCTTCAGCGATTTCGAAGGGCTTGGGGTCAACTGCACCACGCGAATCTACGATCGGTCCTTCGTGAGCATCGACTGGTTCAAGACGGTCCCGGTTTACACGCTGGTCGAGACGATCGTCGACCACAACGCGGGGATCGAGTACGGGTACAAGATCACCACGACCGTTTGATCCTTTCGATCAGCATCGATCACGGGAAGGAGGATTCCTCTTTCAATCGCGGTCTGGGCCTGGATTTCACGAGAATCACCATTCCGGAGGTAAGAACCTCCCTTTACGCTTCCACCTTCCGACCACCACGACAGCACACGCGAGCGAAACAATTCCCATGGCAACGGAGACGCCAGAGATCATCGCCTTCAGGTCGGGATGTTCTTGGCCCGGGATCGTGCCGTTCGTTTTTGCCGCGATATCGATAAGTAAAATGGCAGGAGGCGCGTCGCCGCTCAAGATATCCCCGCTATATTGCATCGTGCCTACCCATCTCACCGTGATCGTCATTGCCATAGACACGGCATCAGCAGCTATGGTGATCGTGACATATTCAACGGCCGTGCCGCCCGCGTCGACCGAGATGTCGACCGCATCGATCCACGAGAGCCAAATATGACCGCCATCGTCGACCGTCGTGTTGACCGTGGCACGCGTACCACCCGAGTTGGTGAACGTGACTCGCATTGCGATCGTTTCGCCGGCCATGTATGGCCCGGGAGCTGCCCTTGGTGACGTGATCGTGAGATCCGTGATCGAGATGGCCGCCCGCGATTGAATGCTGATAACTAGCGTATCGACCGGGGAGTCGCCGTTCAAGTTTCGACCCGTGCCCGCTTCAATGCCCGTCCACGTCACCGTCAGCGTCACCGCTGCCGTCGCGGCACCCGCAACAACCGTTAAAGTGTGCGTCTGCGTGATCGTGCCGCCAGTCGGCACGATGACAGCCGCCGGGTCGCTGAACGTGATGCCCGTGTACGCGCCGTCGTCGACCGTTGCATCGACCGTCATATCCAACGTTCCCGGGTTGCTGAACGTGACCACGAGCGTGAGCGTCTCGCCGCCCACGTATGGACCAGGGGCAGCACGCGGGGAGGCTATCGAGAGACCCGTGATGCCTATGGGAGCTCCGACATTGATCACCAGCGCATCGGCTGGTGAGTCACCACTCAGGGCACGGGCCGAGTACTGTTCCGTTCCGGTCCAGACAACCGTGAATGCCACCTCTGCCGTAGCTGGCGATGCAGCAACGATTATCGTGAAGTATTGCGTGTTCGTGCTGCCCGCATTGACAATGATCGCCGCCGGGTCGTTCCACGAGAGGTCTGTATACAAGCCGTCGTCGATCGTCGCGTCGACCGTCGCCGGCGTGCCGCCAACGTTCTGGAAAGTGACCTGCAACGTGAGAACCTCGCTGCCGATGTAGGGTCCTGGAGCCGGCCGCGGCGACGTGATTGCCAGCGTCGTGATCGAAACCGCTTCTTGCGCTTGTATAAGGAGGGCTAACGTGTCGGCCGGCGTGTCGCCGCTCCAGGTTCGACCCGTGCCCGCTTCAATGCCTGTCCACGTCACCGTGAGCGTCACCGCCGCCGTCTCAGCGCCGGCTGCCACTGCAAGAGTGTGGATCTGCGTGACTGTGTCGCCAGCCCGCACGATGACAGCCGCCGGGTCGCTGAACGTGATGCCCGTGTACGCGCCGTCGTCGACCGTTGCATCGACCGTCATATCCAACGTTCCCGGGTTGCTGAACGTGACCACGAGCGTGAGCGTCTCGCCGCCCACGTATGGACCAGGGGCAACACGCGGGCCGGTGATCGCTAGGTTCGTAATAGCAACCGGAGTGGAACCTGGAATAGTGATGGAAAGCGTGTCAGCTGGTGCGTCGCCGCTCAGGATACGGCCCGAGTATTGTTCAGTGCCTGTCCATGTCGCCGTGAGGGTTATTGCCGCCACCGTAGGAATAGCCGCCACCGTGATCGTGTGTGTCTGCATCTGCGTGCCGCCCGCGGCCACCGTGACCGCCGCCGGGTTGTCGAACGTTAGGTCCGTGTACGCGCCGTCGTCGATAACCGCGTCGACTATCGCTTCCGTACCACCCGTGTTCTGGAACGTGACCACGAAAGTGAGCACCTCGCTGCCGTCATATCCCCCAGGAGCTGGCCGTGGCGCCGTGATTGCTAAGCACGAGATGGACACAGCCGCTTGGGCTTGGATATTCACCTGCAAGCTGCCGCCGATACCTGGACTGCCATTGGATATCCACGAGCAAGAAATCGTAACTGCTTGGGTCGTCGCGGATGTAGAGGCCCACACGGTGAAATCCTGGTACGCCGTACTTGTCCCTATTGGCACCGTGACCGGCGCCGGGTTGTTGGTTTGCGTGAGGTATGGGTAATCACCGAACAAGAGGGTCCCGTCAACCTCCCCGGTGCCACACCCTATGTTGGAATAGATGACGCGGACGGTCATCGATTCACCCGCAATGAAAGGTCCTGGTGCAGCTCGCGGGGAGAGGACGAGGATCGATGAAATGACAATAAAAGGAATATGGTGATGTCCAGTGATGTTCACGACCGCTGGATTCCCAAGAAACACGTGAGAACCGCCCGGCCACGAGACCGATGCGCTGAACTGTACCAGGCCAATCACTATCGGGTCGTCCGATTTGGCCGTGTAGGTGTACAAGTAATCTTGCGTCGCGCCCGACGCTATCGAGCCGAGGGCCGGCACGGGGCCGGTCCGCGAGAAGCAAGTGGACACGTCTATGCCGCCTTGCGTAACGATCATAGGCAGTGCCGTGGCCGTCGTGGCCGCGGTGCCCACGTTGGCGACCTTGACCGTCACCGTGAACGGGGTGCCTTGTTGAACCGACGACGCGCTCGACGTCACGGCTTGCACCCGCAGCTGGTTGGCGACCAAGTTCTCGGTACCGAACTGGAACTCGATGTACTGGCTGTTGACCATGCCGTTCGGCCACGTGACCGACGGGAAAGGCGCCGAGAAGTCCTGGGCCTGCACGAGGTACCGGTAGTACCGGTTGTTCGTCAGGCCGGGGTCGTTGTGATACCACACGCTCGATTCCATCGTGTCCCGGGCGACCGTCCCGCCCGTGATCAACGTCCAACTTCCAGGCCAGCTCCCCGGGTTGTCGGTCTCCATGCGGTACACGAGGTACCGCCAGATGCCGCTGCCCGTGTTCAACGGGTCGCCGTCCGCGATCCAGCCGGGGTCGATCGCCCTGCCGCTGCCCGTGATGTCGATCGGGATGCGTCGCTCGGTCGGGGCATATCTCGGCCCTGCCGACCACGCGATCGCCGGTGCTAACGGCTGGCCCGCGGGTTGCGGGTCGTAGACGATCGCTATCGGCGCGCTCTCGACCGTGCCCGACGCGCTCCGGCTCACGACCTTGTACCAGTACGTGTCCGCCACCGATGCCGGCGACGCCCAGTTGATCGTGTACGTGTATGTCGTCGGGCCGATCCCCGTCGCTATCGTCGTGTATCCCGACGCTGCCGACGTGCTCCGCATTATTTCGAAACTCGTGATCGTGCCTGAATAGGGCGCTCCTGCACCCCACATGATCGCCGTGTTCCCGTATGCCGCTACCGGGTTCTCGGTCGCCGTCGGGCCGTCGATGTCCCGGTTCCACTGCGCGTTGAACCGCGCCGGGTTCGCAATCGGCAACGCTATCGTCGTCTGCACGACCGCCGACGATGCGTAGTTCCCCGCCAGGTCGTACGTCCGCAGTTGGTACTGCAAGACCTGGCCATCGGAGAAGCCGGCGCCGCCGTTGTCGTCGACGAACTGGAACGTCCCGTAGGGCACGTTCGCTACCGGGCTACCGCCGCGGTACAAGACGTACCTGGCGATCCCGGCGTTCTTGGGTGCCGGGTACGTGTCGTCGCTGTTATCCGAGCCCTTGTTTGCCGACCAATCGATGATCACCGAAGGTGAAGGCGTTGTCGCCGGCAGCGAGAACGTCGCCGCCGTCGGTACCACGATGTCGTAGAGCAAGCCACACGACGCTGTGGCCACCACGGGGCTGCCGAAATCGGCGTACACCCAGTAGTAATCGTAGCGCGGGGCCATGCCCGGGCCGACGTTATTGATCGGCGAGCTCGTCCACGTGAAGCTCACCGTGTGCCGCCAGAGGCTGCCATACGTTGCCGGACCGGTCGTGAGTATCGGCACCGCCGGCGTCGACGTGATGCCGCCCGCCGCCGTCCGGAACGTGACCTGGCTGTCAGGCCACGTCGAGATGATCTCGAGCTCGACCGTGTCGCCGGGCTTGTAGAACTCGCTGTGGCCGTTCGTCGGGCCGAACCGGCTGATGACCACGCCCGAGGGGGCCTGGCGCACGACGGTGAAGATGCTGTCCAGCGCGAACCGGTTGCGCACCCATTCCTTCTTGCCCTTGGCCAGCGCATCCGACGCGCTCGTGATGCCGAAGTTGCCGAACTCCCAGGCCAGCGTGATCGGGATGACCGAGCCGCCCAGCGTGCAGCGGGCCGCGAACAGGCCGCATTCCTTCATGTCGCTGTCCTTGATGCCCTGGGCCTGGTCGTAGTGCATGACCGCCGCCGGGGGCTGGATGTTCCGCGAGTAGCCGTTCGACTGGATCTCCCGCACCTCGCGGGTTGGCTGGTACACCCACACGTCGCCCGCGCCCGGCACCGACACGATGAACCAGTCGGCCGGGTAGTTGATCGCCGTGACCGTGCCCGTGAAGGGATCGCGTGGCGTGCGGACCGGCGGCTCGAACTCGGTCGACCAGCCCTGGCCCGTCGAGACGGACGCGGTCACGCGTGTACGGATGTGGTCACGCCAGGCCGACGTGCCGAGCCACTGCTCGCAGTAGGCGATTTCGCTGCCCGTGTAGTCCCACCACGGGTGGTACTCGCGCACGGTGCCGCCGGCCATGGGCGGCGAGTTCGCAGTGTAGGACGACGCGTCGTTCGACGGGTTGCCGTCCAGGCTGTACATCTTGGCCGCCCCGCCATACCATATCGATGGCACCTGCGGCACCTCGTTCATCCAGTCCCACGGGTGGTAATCCCGCGTGGTGGGCGTGACGCCGTCCGTGCCGACTTGCGGGACGCCGTAGTAGTGCGGGAAGTTCCGGGCGTTCACCCACGCCTGGTTCTCGAGCATGTTCATGGTCGTGCCGTAGGTCGCGTCCGTCACGTTCGCGCCGGGGCCGAGATAGATGATCGTCGACGTGCTGATGGCCTGGTCAAACTGCATTGCCTTGAAGTTGCCAAACACGTGGTGGTATCGCATCCCGATAGCTGGATCGAGGAATCGAGGCTGCATTTCAATCTTCGGACAAATGTTCCCGCGTGATTCGAGCCGGTTGGGGTACACGACGATGTCGTTCTGCTTGTAGGAGTCGAAGTTGCCCACGATGCCGTCGGTAGACTGCGCGCCCTCTGCCAGCAAGGTGATGTAATCAGCATCGATAAACCTGAGCCATTCGAGCGGAAAATTCCCTTTTATCGAGCTCATGCGCTCGACGTAGGCCATGCACGGCCCGTCGACCGTCGCCTCCCGGTCGCACCAGTTCGGGTTCGACTGGGCGAGCACGTCGTTCTGCGAGTTGACATAGGGATAGCCAGGGCCCCATGGCCGGTACAAGAGCACGTACGTGCCTGCATCGCGCACGTACATGTTCTGGTCCATCCAGAAGTACCCGCGGCCAGGCGTCACCGTGTCGAACGGCTCTTGCGTCCGGTCGATGCGCTCCCAGCGACAACGTAATGCAATCGAGCCGTCAACAGCGACGGGGGGCTCGATCGACAAGTACTCCGATACGGTTCCACCGCTCGCGCTTGCCCACCAGCGCGGCACCATGCCCTCGGGGTTCGCCCCAGCAGCCCACCGCCACCCGAGATCGAGCGGCGCGTTCGCGGTCTGCAAGCCGTAAGCCCAGCTACGCGTCTGGCCCGGGTTGCCCCGGTGGTAGATCACGCCGATCCCGCTTTGAAAGTCGTCATACTCCTGGATGGCGTTCGATCCCGCCGACATGCCCGCGAGCGGCGTGACGCCTGGCGGGGGGTTGTTATACCAGCTGCCCAGGCGACCCCACACCATGCTGAGCCCGGTTCTGAGCGTCGCGTATGGCTCGGTAGCGCCGAAGTTGATCTGCCCTTGCAGCTGGACGAAGTCCTTCGGGAATTGCGAAAAGATATTCGACGCCCGGAGACCTGGAAGCGTTATCCGCAAATCATTGAACTGGCTTGCGTGGTACCTGTCGACCTGGAGGCGGTAGTTCGTCGCCACGATCGACAGCGTGTTCTTGTCCCACGAGACCTGGTCGGTCTCGCCCGGCGCGATGTACGACAGCGACCGGTAGTAATCGTTGCTGATCTGGTTCCTCGGCGTCGGCGCCGTCGCGTAGCCGGTCGAGTTCGTGTTGTAGTAGATGTACACCCAGCTGTGCCCGCCGTCCACGGGGTCGGTGATGTCGACCTCGTACCGGTAGGGCCACCGCGTCGTGCTCTGGTACCATGCCGTGTTTTCGACCTTGCGTCCATTCTGCGCCAAGAACATGATCTCGTCGTCGTAGTCGATCGCGCCGCGAACCTGGCTGTTCACGGTCGGAGGCGTCGCGCCGCCCCATAATTCCACGGTCGTGTTCTCGTGGAACTCGGGCCAGTTGTTCATCATCGTGCCGCTGCCGTCAACGGGAAGGACGCCTTGGCGGTCCGGCCAGAAGATGTTCCGCAGGTCAGGGTAGAACCGGTCGGGAACGTACCCCTTGCGCCACTGCAAGCACTCGAGCAGGGTCTCGGAACGCTCGCCCGCCGTGCCGTAGTCGCCGTCGCGCCCGGAGGCGAAGTAACTGTCGTCGCCATCCAGGACCCACCGGTACCCGATCTCGTTGATCTGGAACGATGTCTCGTGCCAGAGGCTGTCGGCCCCGTAGTAGCACACGCGCATCTGGTTCACGCTGATGCCCCACAAGGACGTGGAACCCCGGCCCGCGGGATCGAACATCGGGATGGCGCCGGGCGCTTTTGACGACAAGGTAATGGCATACCCGTCGCGGGTAAGGTTTGGGTTTATGCCTGACGCGCAAAAAGTGGGAATGTCGAAATTCGTTGGGTTGTTAAGCCATTGGTCTCGTATCGGAGGATTTTCCACGAGATTGGTAGACGCGAGATACATGGCAAGATAGCTTACCAAGAAGAAGAAAAACAAGACTGATCCCCCCTTGCGATCAGCTTTGGATCGATTTTGGGGGGGCCGGGTTGAAATCGCGGGCATGATGTCATCATCACTTCTTGAAAGAAGTATGCTTTTTCCGTGGAAAAAGAATTCCATATTAAAGAAACGGATCCAACTAAAAGTGGTCAGACCGAGACTATTCTTTCTGCATCCCTCGGAGCCTTGCGAGTTCCTCCCTCGTGAGGGGTTCCGCATCGCCGCGCTTTACTTTGAGTATCAAGACAAAGCCCACGACGAGGCCGCACAGGAAGTACGGGAAGAACGCGAGCCATTGATCGCCGCCCGCGTACGTGATGACCGCGTAGGTGCTCGACATCGCGATTGGCGAGAGGATCGCGCCCAGGGCCGAGATCATGTAGTACACGCCAGTATACGCGCCGATCTTGTTCTTCGGGGCGAGTTGCCAGACCACGGGGAGCGCGTTGATGTGCGTGAGCCCGTATCCCATGCCCGCGATGCATAGCAAGATGATGGCCGGGACCAGCTCGACGATCGTGAGCGGGACCAGTGGCTTGAGCAAGGGCATCGTGATGATGAGCCCGACCGTCATCGTCATCATGACCACGAGGCCTGCCTTCATGACCTTGAGGCGGCCATATTTCTCCGCCCAGTATCCCGCGGGGATGGCAAACAAGATGAGGACAGCGGGCATGATGGCGAGCAGCAAGGAAGCCATACTCTCGGAGAGTTCTAGATAGCCCGTGGCATATCGGCCGAACGAGTATTCAATGGCATTGAACCCGAAAAGATAGGCAAAAACGGTCATCAGGATCCAGAAGGCGGACTTGTCTTTTTCCTTGATGATTTCACGCCACTCGTCGAAGAACCCCAGTTTCTTGGCCTCGTGCTCTTCCTCTTGTTGGGCACGAGGGCGGATCTCTTGCGTGAACACGTCGATCTCGATCGGGTACTTCCCCACGTGGAAGAACCCGGTGCCCGTTGGTGTCTCCCGCACCTTTATTAGGAACACGGCAAGACATGCAGTCATGAACCCTCCCGTGAACAGGAATCCCCAGAAATCCTGGAGGAAATAATCCTGGGTCGTGAAATCATTGCCAATTGCGGTGACGGGCGCCGTGCCCGGCACGAGCGAGGCGAGCGGTGCCACGAGCATGCCCACGACGAACCCGAGCCCGCCCATGAGGGAAATGTAGGAGTTCGCGCTCGACCTGACCTGCGCGGGGGTCTTATCCGGCATCAAGGACATGACGGGCGGCCGGTAGAAGGACATGGCAAGGTTGAACACGAAAATGATGGCAATGAAGACCAGCGTGATAATGAACGCATCGCCAAGCAATTCCGAGAACGGGAGTATTACAAGGCACGTGACAGCCGTCGGTATGCCGATGATGACAAAGGGGGTCCGGCGGCCCCACCTGCTTTGCATGCGATCGGAGATGCGGCCGAAGTAAGGCTGCAGCAAGATGGAGATGATGTTGTCAAGGGTCATGAGGAAGCCGCCAAGGATTTCCATGGCGGGCTCGGTGCCCAGCAGGCCCACGCGCGTGTATGTTCCACCAGATAGCTTGATCCCGTTCAATATTATGGGTATTTTGAAGTTATAATACGTCCATGCTATCATGGCAGAGAAAAAGCCCAGGCCTATGAATATCGTTTGCTTGATGTTCACCTTTAGCTTTGCATATTCGGCTTCGGCGGGTCTTTCCTTAATATCGTTGACCATGTCGATTTGCCACCATATCGAGTTAATAGCAACGAAATTGAATCATCTCGCCGTCCAGCCACCGTCGACGCGCAAGTCCGAACCAGTCATGTAACTCGCGTCGTCGGTGGCGAGGAAGAGAATGCACGACGCGATCTCCGCGGGATCTGCCCACCGGGCGATCACGCCCTCCTTCTCGCGCTCCTTTTTTACAGTCTCGTATGGCACCCCGCGTTGTTTCGCCTCGACCATGCAGTCACCCTGGAGCATGGGCGTGTCAGTCGATCCCGGGCTCACGCTGTTGACGCGCACGTTGTACGGCGCCATGTCCATGGCGAGAGCACGCGTGTATCCGAGCACGCCCGCCTTGGTCGAGCAATAGTTCGCGTGGTTTGGTTGGCCGATGTGCGCTGCCACGGAAGCGAGCGTGATGATCGAGCCGCTCTTTTGCTTCTTGAAGTATGGCACGGCGAACTTGCACGTGTAATGCGTGCCTTTCAGATTGACGTTTATGAGCAATTCGTAATCGTCGTCCGGGAACGATTCCACCGGCCCTACCCGGACCACGCCCGCATTAACGACGAGCACGTCGATCCGGCCGTGCTTCGCTACGGCATCGTCGATCATCTTCTTGACGTCCGCCGGCCTCGTCACATCGCATTTCACGGCCGTGACCCGCTCTTTTCCCTCCTTGACGAGCCTCAACGTTTCCTTCAGGCCTTTTTCGTCGATGTCCGAGATGACCTGGGTGGCACCCTCTCTCGCGAACAAGATAGCGGTCGCGCGGCCGATGCCCGATGCGGCACCCGTTAGCAAGACGATCTTGTCTTTCAACCTCATCGATCACGCCTCATTTTTTCTTGAAAATGTGCTTGTCGAGACCGGACAGCCGCTGGCAGCCGTCACTGGTCAAGTGGTAGCAGTCCTCGACTCCAAGCAAGCCAGCCCCCTTGAACGGCTGCCATACCTCGACGTCGAACACCATCCCTTCCTGGAACGGCATATCCGCCGTGCGCATAGGGCTGAGCAGTTGGGCCTCCTCGCACTCGATGCCGATGCTGTGGACGGTCACGTATGCTGATCCTTTTTTAACAGCAGTCTTGGTGAATTCCTTGATCTTGGCACCGATGACTTTCGTGTTCTCGCCCGGCTTGATGTTATCGACGCAAAACTCCTGGACCTGGATCATAGCGTCCATGACCTCGTCTGCTCCTGCCGGCACGTCGCCGATCACCGCGTTGCGGCTGATATCAGACACGTATCCTTGCCAGACCGTCCCGACGTCGAAGCGGCAGATGTCCGATCGGCTCACCATCGTGCCTACACCTGGCGCTTCGGGATCGGAGGCGCCTATCCCCAGCGTGAGGTGATCCCAGCCTTCTGCCCCCTGGTCCACGATCGAGCGGCGCGCCACCCGTAACAAGTCATTGTCCGTCATTCCTATCGCGAGCGCGTCGATCATAGCCTGGATCGCCTTGTCCGTGATCTCCGTGGATTTCTTTATCCTCGCGATCTCCTCGGGCGTCTTGACGATGCGCATCTCCAGGAACGCGGGATCGCCGTCGACGAGCTTGGCACCCGGGAACCGCTTCTGCAAGTATTCTGCCTGGTAGCGCGGCATGAGGGATTCGATGCCGATGACCTTGCTCGCCAGCCCCCATTGCTCTATTTTGTCCCCGATGTTCTTCATCGCGGCAAGGGGCGACGCTATGCCCATGACATCCTTTATCCAGCTCTGTGTCCTGGCGCTCTGGTAGATGATCCATGCAGCCAGGGCCTCCTCCCCGTCGGAGCGGACGAGCGACATGGTCGGAAACTGGTTGTATAGCACGTATAAAATCGGATTAGGAGCCACGTGCAGTAATGGCACGCCTGAAGTGTAGAACACGTTGGCCGGCGTCGACGCGACGAGCACGTCTATCCCGTACTTATGCAAGATGGCTTGAACTCGTTCCTTTCGGTATCCGATCGGTTCCATCATCATGCACCGCGTAGTGCCAATGAACAAGAACTGTTTTGGATGCGTATAATTCTCATTTCCCTTCGATGAGCACTTGCAGCTTTTCAAGGTCGGCCATGTCGCCCACCGGCTTCAATTCCCCTGTCATGAAGGCCTCCATCGGGTCGATCGAGCCGTCGATGATGCCCATGAACATGGTCGACGTGATCTCGAGGCTCATCTCTGCGTTCTTGTCCAGTCCTTCCTCTACCCGTGCTTTCTTGTCCTTGATGACGAGCTTGAGGTTGACGTTGACGTCTGGAAAAACGATTTGCATCGTCTTGTTGTAACCCTCGAATTGCTCGGATATTCCCGGCTTGTTCACGACGTCCGCCCATTTCTGGATCGCTTTTTTCAAGTCATCGGCAGTTACCATTTTTTTCACTTGATCTGTTCGTTTCAAGCACGAAGCATGCGATCAATCCACCTTCCATTTCCTGGTTAAAAAACTGTAGCTTTCTATCGGTCGTGTTCAAGAGGAATGAGGATTATCGTGTAACAGCGTGTCAAAACGTTTTCATCCGATGATCCAAGCCGGACCGGAATGTCGAGACGATAGACACTTGAACAATTCCTCGCCATGATTGTAACATTCCACAGCCACATGCTTGTTCCTTGATATTTCGTAAATATTAAGTGAATTGATCCAAGGATTTTGCTAGTGCAATTTTGTCGGCCATATTACGACAATGGAAGCCGTTTTTACAAACCAGGGCGTCATCTCGGGGCGCGACGAGCCGTGTTCACCGCACGCAGCATTTTTGCCAGCCACGATTAGCCCCAGAAACCTAGTAATATTCTTGGATCATTAGACTTTATCGGTACGATATTTCAAATCGGAAATAAAAACCTAAAATGCAAAGATCGTTTTTTCCCCTTGATTACCAGATATTGCGCCTTCTGAAAGATTACACTGCCTTCCGACCGGGGCCATGCGTCCCAACCGTCCAAGTGAGCGATACAAATGTCACAAAGGGAGAAAAAAGTACCGGCCCTCGTTCAAAAATCGGAAGATACCTCGATCAAGAAAAGTACCTTCATCACGTTGATCGGGTTCATCTGGAAATTAAAATCGGAATTCATCGCACGTCTTATTGTTAATGCAATAAGCTCGTTGCTTCTTTCCTTGCCGATTCTCCTCATCAAGAATCTCATTGATGACGTGTTCAACAGCGGGGACGTGAAAATGCTCGGGCTGTACTTGATCGGGTTGCTTGTCCTGGTTAGTTCAGCTGGCATCTTGAGCTATTTCTCTGGCTACATGAACGCGCGCATCGGCGAGCGCCTCATATACAGGCTTCGAAACGACTTGTACCTCGCCTTGCAGCGCCAAAGCTATTCGTATTTCGACGAGAATCGAACCGGCGACATTATGGCGAAAGTCACGTCCGACGTCGATCAGACTCGGCACTTCTTGACGGACATCCTCATTCAATTCCTGAATTCGATAATCCAGATCGCCATCTTCTTGTCGTTGATGTTCGTGTTAAGTGTCCCGTTAACGCTCGCAATTATTCCTATTTGCGCGGGTATCTTTATGCTCATTGTTCTCTATCGTAGACGCATACGACCCTTGTACCGGCGTATACGTGAGGTTTATGGGAAATTGACAGCGACTCTTCAAGAAAACGTGACGGGAGTGCGCGTGGTACGAGCTTTTTCCAAGGAAGAAGTAGAGATCAAGAAATTCTCTTCAAAAAACTATGATCTATTAAGCGCAAATATGGGACTCATCCGCGTCAACACGATTTTTGGACCTACCATGGACCTCGTTGGAAACGTGAGCCTCGTCATCGTGATACTCCTCGGCGCGTATGTAGCACTCGAGGTGCCCGGAAATTCCATCCAGATAGCGACTCTGGTTTCGTTCTTTATTTTGCTACAAATGATACTCGGCCCGATCCGTTTCCTGGCAAACTTCATGTCGTCCTACCAGCAGATGATGGCGGCAGGTGACCGGATCGTGGGAATACTCAACCATACATCCGAGATTACTGAAAAACCCAACGCGATCAAGATGCCCCCGATGATCGGAAGCATCGACTTCGACGGGGTCACGTTCAAGTATCCGAACACGGAACGCGAGGTCTTGAAGGATATCAGCTTCTCCATCAAGCCTGGCGAGAAGGTCGCGATTCTCGGGTCAACCGGGAGCGGCAAGTCCTCCCTCGTCAATCTCATTCCACGGTTTTACGACGTCACTGGGGGTGCGATCCGCATCGACGGTATCGATGTACGGGACTGCACGATAAAGTCGTTGCGATCACAGATAGGCATCGTCGCTCAAGACACCTTCTTGTTTTCGATCTCCATCAAGGATAACTTGCTTTATGGCAACGTCAAGGCAAGCAAGGAGGAAATGGAGGCCGCAGCCAAGATAGCGAACATCCACGATTTCATCGTAGGATTACCCGAGGGTTACAACACAATCGTCGGGGAACGGGGCATTTCTCTCAGCGGCGGCCAGCGGCAGCGGATCTCCATCGCGCGATCGCTCCTTATCAACCCGAGAATCATCATTTTCGACGATTCCTTGAGTGCGGTTGACGTGGAAACAGAATACTTGATCCAACAAGCCCTTAAACGCGTCATGGTCGGCCGAACGACCCTCATCATCACGCAACGGCTCTCCACGATCCGGGACGCGGACAAGATCATCTACCTGGATAACGGGCTACTCAAGGAGGTTGGTTCCCATGCAGAACTCATCGCGAAGGATGGCTATTACGCCAGGCTCTACAAGACCCTCTACCGCGACCAGGAAAAACAACTGAAGGAACTCGAGGCATATACCCGGTCCCGCGAAGAGACCTTGATAACGCCCGAGCTTCAAAGCATACTCGCCGTTCCGGGAGAACCATCGCCGGAAAAATCGGCAAAACAGCTCTCCAGGGAGCAGAAGAAGCTGGACAAGATGGAGCTCAAGCGTGTCCAGATGCTCGACGAGGCAAAGAAAAAACTCGAAGAGGCCAAGTTAAAAGAAGAAGAGCGGAAGAAAAAAGCCACGGAAGCGGAACTCGAGCAAAAACAGAAACTCGAAGCAAAGAAAAAGGAAGCCATCGAGAAATGGTTTGAACGCGCCGAAAAAACAGAAATTGAAAAATCCGAGAGCGAGCAACAAAAAGGCAATGACCCCGAGAGCACCAGCAGTGCAACACAGGCGATCTCGGCGACAAGGATCCCTGCCACAAACGACACCAGCGCTGGCGCCATCACGAGCGATGATATAAAGAAACCCGCGGCAAGAAAGAGAAAACCGACGAAAAAAGGATCTCCGAGCAGCGTGGAGGTGGCATCCAAGAAATGATGGGCGGTCGTCACGGGCACGTTCATGGGCCGGGTCATGCACACGGCCATCCGAAGAAGCAAAAAGATGGCGAATTGGACATCGAGGATCACGATACCAAGTTCCTCACGGGGAAACAGCTCCTATCACGCGCCCTTCACTACATCAAGCCATACCGGGTTCAATTCATGATAATAATGGCATGCATGATCATCAATGCCTTCGTGAAGGTTTACCCGGTCGTGATATTAAAGGATGCACTCGAGCTCGCCAACCTTTTCGTGAAAAAAGTCGATTCTGGCGAGGCCATCCTCCCCGAAGAGCGAGCACGGCTTTACAACCTGGGTTTCCTGCTCTTGCTCTTTTACGTCGTGTCATGGGCGATTACATCCAGCAACCATTATTTCCAGGGGTACCTATCCACCCATGCCATTTTCGACTTGCGGCAAGAGATGTTCATCAAGCTCCAGCAACTATCATTTACCTACTATGACAAGCGCAAAGCGGGCAAGATCATCAGCCGGGTCATGAGCGACGTGGAGACCATCAACATCTTGCTCACGAACGGCTTTCCCATGCTCGTCGGCGACATGCTATCGATAATCTACATCGTGTACTTGCTGTTCCTGTATTCTTGGCAATTGACCGTGATCACCTTCATCGTGGGACCCCTCTTCCTCATCGTCGTCAACGTCGTTTCGAAGCGCGCCCGCCGCATCTACACGAAGTCCCGTGAAACGATCGCCGAGGTCTACACGAAACTCGAGCAAGGCGTTTCAGGTATGAAGACCACGATGGCGTTCACGCGAGAAGAGCAATCCGCGCAGGAATTCGACGTTGCCAACCGTGCCAACATGCAAACGAATATCCAGGCAGGGAAATTGATGGCCACCGTCGGGCCCATCTTTCAAACCATCGGTTTCGGCGTGCTCTCGCTCGTGTTCATCGCCGCCTTTTTCATCTTGCGTACCTCTTCTGGATTCGAGATCGGCACTTTTCTCGCGTTCATCCTCCTCGTGCTGCAATTTTACGCCCCCATCCAGCAACTCGCGGGCTTCTACAACCAGCTGCAAAACGCGTTCGCGGGTGGCTCTCGTATCTTCACGCTGATCGATGCCGAAGTCGAGGTGAAGAACAAGGCGGGGGCTTGCGCGGATCATGTCATCGAGGGTCATGTGGAATTCAAGGACGTCGACTTCCACTACGAGGAAGGCGTTCCTGTTCTGAAAAAGGTCAGCGTTTCCATACCCGCGAAAAAATCGCTCGCGGTCGTCGGGTACACGGGTGCCGGGAAGACGACATTCATCAACTTGCTGTGCCGGTTTTATGACGTGAAGCAAGGTCAAATCCTGGTGGACGGGATCGACGTCAGGGATTTGACCCTGGAATGCCTGCGAAAACAACTCGGCATCGTCCTACAGCACCCGTTCCTCTTCACCGATACCGTCATGGAAAACATCCGTTATGGATCAAACGCCACGGACGAGGAGATCATTGCAGTGGCAAAACAAATCGGTGCCCATGACTTCATCAGGAGCTTGGAGAACGGATACCAGACAAACGTGCACGAGCGCGGCTTGATATTGTCCCAGGGACAACGGCAACTGATCTCCTTTGCACGCGCGCTACTCGTCGATCCGAAGATACTCATCCTCGACGAGGCGACGAGCGCGCTCGATTCCTACTCGGAAATGCAGCTGCAAAAGGCGATTGAGGAAATCACGAAAAATCGCACGTCAATCATCATTGCCCATCGGCTATCGACAATTCGCAACGCGGACAAGATCCTCGTTCTCGACAAGGGAACGGTCGTTGAATATGGCAGCCACGACGAGTTGATCCAGAAGGATGGCTTGTATGCCAAGTTATACAAGCTCCAGTTCAAGGACTTGCAGCTGACAAGAGAGACCGAGACCTCCAGCTCCGCGGGAGCACAGTGATACCTTTATCAACCTTCTTTTCAAGTTCCATTCCATGGCTGGACTCGAATGGCTAGCGATCCTCGTCCAGGTCGCATCAGTCACGGCATTGAACGTTGGAACCATATTCCAGAAAAGAGGTGCCGATCAAGTTCCTAGCGTTCACGGCACGACGGTGGTGAACAATGTCAAGAATTTCTTGAAGAACAAGACGTGGATGATCGGTTACTTGTTCATCATGCTTGGTAGCGTCGGCAGTTTCGTTGCACTCGGGTTTGCCCCCTTCAGCATCTTGCAGCCGTTCATGGCCGTCGGGATAATCGTGCAAGGCATCGCGTGCCGCTATTACTTGAAGGAGGCCATCGGCAAGCAGCAGATCGTCTCGATGGCGATCATGATCGTCGGCGTCGCGTTCGTGGGCATCTCGACGACGTCGAGGGATCTGGCCTGGCCTGCATCTGTCGCCATGATCTTGCGTCCTGCCCCGTTCATTCTCGTCATCGCCCTCATGGCAGGCGCGATAATTGCCTACGCCTACACGAAGTTCCAGAATTACAAGCATGCAGACATCTGGATTTGCATTTTCACCGGCATCAATTCCGTGTTTTCATACTTGTTTGCAAAGGTCGTCATGTCCGCGGTGGTCACCTATGCCGAGGCCGGGCATGTCTTGAGCGTGTTTGGCGACTGGGTGGCCTGGCTCATCCTCGCGATCGCCTTCGTCGTTTCCACCGCGGCATTCTTGTCCAAGAACGTCTCGTACCAGCACGGGCGCGCGGTGCTCATCAACAACATCTTCAACGCGTTCAACATCGCTCTCCCCGTCCTTGTCGGTGTCGTCGTACTCGACGAGTGGTCCGGCGTCCCTTTGCTCAACATTGCCATGCAATCTGTTGGCGTCATCATCATAATGATTGGCGTCGTCTGGCTCATGTCCATCGAGCTCAAGATTACTTCGTGTTTGGCAGGGCCCGGCAAGGATATGCAAGGCGCGCCGAACGTCGGGTCGTTTCCTTGATACAAACCAAGAAAGGCCAAGCCGTACTCTAACTCGTGTTATTATCCCTCCTTCATGGGCTCGCGCCATGGCCGATCTCACGACCCTCAACACGCAATTCACCATCTCGCTCGCCATCGTTGCCATCGGTTACATGCTCAAGCGTGCCCGCATCATCGACAAGGAGGGTAGCGGCAAGGCACTCGTGCGCATCATCTTCAACGTCACGTTGCCATCGGTCATCCTCCGGACACTCACGCGCATCCAGATGGACGTGGCGATGATCGCAATGCCGTTCCTGGCGTTCTTGATAACTGGCATCGTGCTCGGCCTGGCATTTTTCATTCACAAGGGCGAGCAATCGAAGAAATTGCGCGGCCAATATATAATGATGAGTCTTGGTTATAATGTAGGCAACTTCGCTTTTCCGCTCATCCAAGGTGTCTATGGTGATGAGGGCCTCAAGTATGCGGCGATGTACGATGTTGGAAACGCCATGGTCATCTTCTGCTTGTGTTATATCCTCGCGGTGACGTATTCCGCGAAGGAGGGGGAGCGACCGAGGGCCAGCTTCGTAGCAAGGAAGGTGCTCACCTCGCCACCCTTGCTCTCCTACATCATGGGGCTCGTCTTGAACGGGGCTGGATTCCACTTTCCGAATTTCTTCTCCAACTTGGAGGAGACGGGACTCATCGACGTCATCGCCAAGGCCAATACGTTCATCACGTTCCTTGCTCTCGGCGTGTATCTCGATTTCAAGCTTGAAAAAAAGTATTGGAAGGATCTCTCGAAAATACTCGTCACCCGTTACGGGATCGGTTTTTTGCTCGGCATCGCGTTCCTCTTGCTCTGGCCCGTGAGCTTGATGGCTCGTATAATCCTGCTCGTTTGTTATATCTTGCCCGTTGGCATGGGATTGCTCGTGTTCGTCGTGCAGTTCGGCTATGACGATCGGTTCGCGGGAATGCTCTCGAACGTGATGAACGTCTGCTCGTTCGCGATGCTCTGGCTCGTCTTGCTTGCGTTCGGGGGATGATGGCCATCAGGTTGGTGGTTGGATCTCCAACGCGCCATGATGTTTTCCCGAAACAGGGTCATGAACCGCTCAACACCCCCGTGATCGTCGCCTTGCTTGCGACGCGATTGGGAATTGCGAGTTCTCACGCAATGGTTTTTTTCGACTTGAGACCTCGATACTAGCGAAGATGTCGATCGTCATCAACGTGCCAGCAAGGGCAGGTGTGCTCGGGAATCCATCGGATGGTTTCTTCGGAAAAACGCTTTCCATTCCCGTGCGAAACTTTCGAGCTCAAATCGTGCTCTTCGAATGGGAAAAGATCGAGATCTTGCCGGGACAGAGCGACACGGGGAATTACAACTCCATCGACGAGCTGCTCGCCGACATCCGCCTCAACGGCTTCTATGGCGGCATGCGGCTCATCAAGGCCACGATCAAGCAGTTCTTCGATTACGTGAAAGCCAACGGGCTCTCGGTCCCTTCAAAGAACTTCACCTTGCGTTACACGTCGAACATCCCTCGCCAGGTTGGCCTCGCGGGCAGCTCGGCCATCATCACGGCGACCATGAAGGCGCTGTGCCAATTCTATGGGGTGATGATGGACAAGGCGATCATGGCCAACCACGTCATGTGGTCGGAGACCAAGGAACTCGGCATCTCGGCCGGCCTGCAAGACCGCGTCGTTCAAGTATTCGACGAGCCCGTGTTCATGGATTTTGATCGGGAATACATGGAAACGCATGGTCATGGGAAATACGAGGTCGTTTTTAGGGAACTACTTCCCCGCATGTACCTGGCCTACCAAGCCGACTTGACACACAAGGACGTCGTTCATAACGACGTGCGGAAACGATGGGAATGCGGGGACAAGGACGTGATGAACGTGATGGAGCAACTGGCCAACAACGCGGTGGAAGGATACGCGGCACTGAAGGCCAAGAAGATGGACGTGTTCAAGGCATGCATCAACAAGAATTTCGACCTTCGCGCGAGCATCTACCCCATTCCCGAGAAGAACATGCGAATGATCAAGCTAGCACGGGATATTGGTGCGACGTCCAAGTTCCCTGGCTCGGGCGGTGCTATCATCGGCACTTACGAGTCCGAGACCCAGTTTACCGAATTATTCCAAGCCTTTACTGAAATCGGTTGTAATATCGTGAAGATAGAGATATAATGCACGGAGAGACGCGTGATGGATCCACAAGATAAACGTACACGCGTGGTCATCCACGCGGACGAGCCGCTCGCGCCGATCAACCCGAACATTTATGGCCACTTTGCAGAACACCTCGGCAGCTTGATCTACGACGGCCTGTGGGTCGGCACCGAATCGAGGATCCCGAACGACAGGGGCATACGGCTCGACGTCGTGAACGCCCTCAAGAAGATCAAGGTACCGGTCTTGCGATGGCCTGGCGGTTGCTTCGCGGACGATTATCACTGGCAAGACGGCATCGGCCCACGAGAGCAACGGCCCACGCGCATGAACCTCTGGTGGGGCGGTACCGAGACCAACGCGTTCGGCACCCACGAGTTCTTCCAGCTTTGCGAGATGCTCGGTGCGGAACCGTACATCTGCGGTAACATGGGCACCGGCACCCCCCGGGAGATGCGTGAATGGCTCGAATACATGAACGTGGAACTCGACACGACGATAACGCGGGAGCGGGCAAAAAACGGCGCCTTAGAGCCCCTTGGCATCCGGTACTTCGGCATCGGGAACGAGAGCTGGGGCTGCGGCGGGAACATGACGCCGCAGTACTACGCGAACGAGTACGCCCGCTTCGCGACGTACGCGGACCGGATGTTCCTCGTGAAAATCGCATCTGGTGCAAACGCCGACGATTACGATTGGACCCGGAGGTTCTTCGAGGCGATTTCCGGGAGAGCGTGTGGCTGCAAGCAGTCAAGAACGGCACTCGTGAACGGCTTCGCGTTCCACTACTATTGCGGCACGTCGGGCACGGCGACCGAGTATTCCGTGCTCGACTGGTACAAGCTGCTCGGGAAAGCCGTGAAGATCGAGGAGATCATGAAGCGGCACAGGATCGTCATGGACGATTTCGACCCGAGGCGGCAGATCATGCTCATCTGTGACGAGTGGGGTACCTGGCACCCGCAGATGCACAACATCCTCGACCCGTCGAAACGGCTCATGCAGCAGAACACCATGCGTGATGCTGTTGTCGCCGCGCTCACGCTCGACATTTTCAACCGCAACGCCGACATCATCGCCATGAGCAACATCGCCCAGATGGTGAACGTCTTGCAAGCAATGATCCTGACCGACGGCCCGCGCATGCTTTGCACCCCCACGTACCACGTCTACGAGATGTACAAGGAGCACCAGGGCGGCACGTCGCTGCCAATTCGCATCGAGACGGGAAGCATCACGTTCGACCGCGACTTCCCGTCAATCAAGAGCGTGGCGGGGTCTGCATCACGGAAGGGCAAGGAGATGACGGTCAGCCTCGTGAACGTCGACGCGCAGGAGCACGCGAGCGTTGGCATCGAGTTTCGCGGCACCCGCAATGCAAGTCTCAAGCGGTGGCGCGTGCTCGCCGCGAGGGACATCCACGCCAAGAACACGTTCGATGATCCCGGCGCGGTGCTCCCACGCGACAAAGAGGACACCACGGGGCATCTCGAGCTCGACCCGGCGTCCGTCAACGTGCTCACTTACGAGATCGGCTAGTGCTTGAAAAGGAGATAGAAAAATCAAGGCGCATTACAGGCCATGGCCCTCAATTTCTCTTGAATTTCCTTCACTTCTTTCTTGCCAAGCTTGAAGACCTTGAGCAAGACCATGCCAATGGCCAGCGCGACCGCCGGAAATACCGACATCAATAACCGGACGCCAAATACCTGGCTCGGGTCAATCGGGATGTTCGCGGCGTCTTGCCACCCGTTGAACGTGAACACGAAGTTGATCGAGAGGATCACGAGGATGGCGGCGAGCCGGATGAAAATGGCATGTATGCCAAAATAGGAGGCCTCGCGCCGGCACCCGGTCTTGATCTGGTCCTCGTCCACGACGTTGCTGATGTTGCGGTCGATAAAATAGGTTGGTCCCCCCAGCCCGAATCCCACGAATATCATCGCGATGGTGGCGATCGCGTAATCCGTGATGAACAGAAGCGCCAGGAGGGAGATTGCCCACCACAACATCGAGTAAAACATTGCATCCCTGCTTCCTGCTCGTGCATCGATCTTCGACCACATGAACGCACCAGGGATGGTCATGAGACCATCCGATCCATGAACGAGTTTCGATGCAAGCATTGCAGTCCGGGATGCCAGAAAAAGTGAAAAAAAGGCGTGGATCACATCAACTCGTATTCCGTGGCGATGGAAACCCCGCCGCCACCGCACAGCGTGGCCAGGCCTCGCTTGACGCCACGCTTCCGCATCTCGTTGATGAGAGTCACGACGATGCGGGTGCCCGTGCAGCCGACCGGGTGGCCGAGGCCAATCCCGGAGCCGTTGACATTCGTGATCTCGCGCTTGAAGCCGATGAGGCGCTCGCACGCGATGTACTGGGTTGCAAAGGCCTCGTTTATCTCGATAAGCCCGTAATCATCGAGTTTATGGCCCGTGCGCTTGAGCAAGTCGTCGACCGCGGGCTTCGGGCTCTCGCCCATGTACTCTGGCGCGCAAGCTCCCATTCCCACGCCCGTGATCTTGGCGAGAGGTTTTAAATTGAGATCCTTGGCCTTGTCAGCGCTCATTATGACCATCGCCGCGGCACCGTCGTTGATGCCCGACGAATTCCCGGCAGTGACCGTGCCGGTGCCGTCGAATACGAACACGGGCGGGAGCTTCGCGAGCGCCTCCATCGTGAGACCGGGGCGGAAGTGCTCGTCCTTGTCGACCACCTTTGGATCGCCCTTTTTCTGCGGGATGGTGATCGGCACGATCTCGTCCTTGAACCTTCCCTCCTTCGTGGCTTTCTCCGCGTTGTTCTGGCTGCGGAGCGCGACCTCGTCTTGTTGCTGGCGGGTGATGTTGTGTTTCCTTGCGAGGAACTCGGCCGTTATGCCCATGATGTAGTGTTTCCCGCGGGCCCACTCGACCGGGCCATCTTTCGGGTACTTGACGACGTGGGAGCCAGCGTGGAGCCCGGCCGTGAGCGCGTCGACCATGCTCTTGTCGCCCAGGCGTGCACCCCAGCGTGCATCGGGGAGAACGAAAGGCACGTTGCTCATCGACTCGACCCCGCCTACCAGCACGACATCCGAGAATCCGGCTTGAATCTGGAACATGCCGCTCACGAGGGCCTCCATGGCCGAGATGCAGACACGGTTCATGGTGACCGCAGGGACAGAGTCTGGAATGCCCGCGAGCAGAGCAGCGACGCGGGCGACGTTCAAAGCATCCCACGGCTCGAGACAGCAGCCAAAACGAACGTCTCCGAGCAGCTTCGGGTCGAGGTTGTTCGCGCGCTTCAGCGCCTCCTTCATGACGATCGCAGCGAGGTTGTACGATTGGAGATCCTTCAGCGAGCCGCCGAACGTGCCGATCGCCGTCCGGCACGCCGAAACGATAACGACATCCTTCATTGTTGTTTTCATCTTGCGTCGTTGGATGATGAATTTCGATCATTGTAAGCTCTGATCTGATAAGAACTTGCTTCTAGTGCCGTGATTTTAAGGTCATCCAAGGCGTATGTACCCACAGAGAACGAAGATATAGCTTGAAATCAAGTCAAATTACAACTAGGAATGACAAGCATAGCCAGCACTGGTGTCCAAGAACGTGAAGAAACTCAAGATCGTGCTCGTGGGCTCGAATGCGGTCGGGAAAACCAGCATCGCGAACAGGTTCACGAGAAACCTCTTCTCGAACCGCTACATCAACACGATTGGCTGCGATTTTTACATCAAGACCATCGAATTCCGTGGCGAGGAGTACAAGCTCATCATCCATGACATCGGTGGCCAGCTCGAGTTCCGCGAGTTCCGCAAGAAGTACATGGACAATGCCGACATGGTAATGGTCATCTTCGACTTGAACGATCGCGACAGCTTCGAGATAGGCGAGTACGTGGACGACGTGCTCAAAATGCCGGAGAAGGCAACCTGGGCCATCGTTGGCAACAAGATGGACCTCGTTGACAAGGACAAGGTGGACCTTTCCCCGATAAATGTTTTCATCGAAAAGTACAAGGTTCCCTTGTATTTCACGTCCGCCAAGGATAACACCAACATTCAGCAAACATTTCTCGAGCTGGTAAAGACATGCGTCGATTCAAAGACGTGAGGGCAAAATGCATTCCCGTTCACCATGCGCGGGGCTTTTTCATGAAACAATAAGAATTCTCCTAAATTCCTTTTGAATGATGCGTGGCTTCCCCGTCATGAAAACCTCGCATCGCGCTCGTGACGGTCGATGGCAGAACACAAGGACCAGGAACATGGCAACGAGTTCGAGATACACTGGCTGGAAGACGTCAAGAAGGAAGTCCTCGCTCGCAACGCGGATGTATACACGCTAGGCACGGGAAAAACTCCGTCCGGCTCGATCCACCTTGGAATCCTCCGGGAGATCACGATATGCGACTCGCTCAAGCGTTTGCTCCTTGCCGAGGGGAAAAAGGTCCGCTTCTTGCTCTTCTTCGACAGCCTCGATGCCGCCAAGAGGTTCCCGCCGTACATCCCAGACGGTTTCAAGGTGCACCTCGGGAAGCCATTTTCGGACATCCCGTGTCCCGTAAAAAGCTGCGGTTGCAGCAGCTACGCGCACCACTGGGGAAACGAGCTCGCTTCCACTTTTGATGACTTCGGTCTCACGCCGGAAATCGTATGGACTCACGAGCTCTACCACACGCCCGAGATGAAGGCCCAGATCAAGAAAGCGCTCGATAACACGGGGATCTTGCGGGAGATCATCACGAAAAACATCACGCAGACCATCGACGAGGAGAGCGGTGCCGCATACCACGAGCAGATGCAGAACTGGTTTCCCGCCATGGTGGTGTGCTCCAGGTGCGGCACGACCCAGTTCTACGACAAGAAGGCGGACAGGATATTCCCGAACCGGATCGTCGCCTACCACGCGGAAACGGGCGAGGTCGAGTACGAGTGCCCCAATCCGCAATGCAACAACAAGGAGCGCGTCAAGATCGATGCCACGTCGACGCGCTTGAAGATGAACTGGCGCGTGGATTGGCCCGCTAAATGGAGCCTGTTCAGAACCACGCTCGAGCCCGCGGGGAAGGATCATGCCACGCCGGGCGGTTCATACGACACGGGGCTGGAGATCTGCCAGAAGGTCTACGGATACGAGGGCCCCGTCAAGCTCGGGTACGAGTGGCTGCGCCTCGGCGACGCGGACATGGGCACGTCCCGCGGGAAGACCTTCACGCCGCGAGAATACCTCGACATCGGCGGCCTCCCGGAGGCGTTCCGCCACCTCATCATCAAGACGAAAGCGTCGACGCACATATCGTTTCGCGTGGATAACTTGCCGCAAGCATTCGAGGATTACGAGAAGTTCGAGCGTATATACTATGGCGTCGAAAAGCCTGTCGATGAAACCGAGGGCAAGGTCACGAGATACATGTATCCGCTCACGCAAGTCAAGAAAGTGGCGCCGGAGCTGCCCGGGCGCATCCCCTTCAAGTACGCCGTCGTCATGGCCCAGATACGCGAGATCCTCGACGATGCTGTCGTGCGTGAGAAGTGCAACGAGATGGTCAGGAGGGTCACCCCGAGGCCAAGCGTGAAACCGTTATCCGCCTCGATGATCAAGGCCACGCTTGACAAGGTCGAGTACTGGGTCAAGACCTACGCGCCACCGCAATACCGGTTCAACGTGTCGAGAACCCTCAAGCCAGAGATCAAGGCTGCCTTGAACGACGAGGAAAAGAAAGCCCTCGCGAAGCTCAAGGCCTTGCTCGACACGAAGACCTATGACGACGAGCAAGCCTTGCAGAACGACATCTTCGCGATAGCCAAGGACGATATGAAGGTGCCACCGACGAAGGTTTTCCAAGCGATTTACAAGGTTTTCGTGGGCACGAAGTCTGGGCCCCGCATCGGGCCGTTCTTGCTCGCGCTCGACAAGGCCTTTATCATGAAGCGCCTCGAAGATGCCCTCGATCCTTGAGCGTCTCTCCGTGTAATTACCTTAAAGATGCATTCGCGCCCATTCAAGTGAACATCCATGGTCATGGAAAAACTACGGAACATCTCGAACAAGATCATCACACCTCTCGCGAAGAAATTTCAAGGGTCGCACGTGTCACCAAACATCATCACCATCCTGGGCCTCGTCGCCATGATCGTGGCGTCCACGTGGACGGCGGTCGTCGGATACTCGCGCTTCCATCCCGCCTTCTTGTGCATCACCATCGCCTTCATCTTCTTGAGCGGGTTTTTCGACCTCCTCGACGGCGGCGTCGCGAAGTTCACCGGGCAGAAAACGAAATTCGGGGGCGTGCTCGATTCCACGTGCGACAGGTACTCGGACGCGTTCTTCATCATCGGGCTGATTTTCGGGAATTACTTGAACCCGCCTCCATACATCCCCTTGCCCAACCCGGCAGCCTGGGGCGTGGTCATTGGCTTTTCCGGCATAGTCGGGGCGTTCATGACCAGCTACGTGCGGTCGCGCGCGGAGATCGAAGGCGTGAAGATGGCCGGCGTCGGCTGGATCGAGCGCGGCGAGCGGCTTTCGGTGTTCTTCCTCGGTACCATCGCCGAGGCGTTTGCCTCCGCCAACGGAGTCTACGGTGTCATGTTCTGGACGTTCCTCGTGCTCGTGGTGCTGATGCACTTGACGGCGTTCCAACGCATCCACCACGCCCGAAAGGAACTCAAGCTGGTTGACGCGGCCAGCGCGCGCAAGCAGGACACGACCGCGGTTACGACCACGTAATCGAGCAGCGTACTATTTTTCCTTGATTCCTTGTCCAAAAAAAAGCGGGAATTGATCCCTTTCACGAGGTGAGCATCCTAGCGCAGCGGGGTGTGATCCTTGCGCTCGTCCTTCGGCCGCGAGGCGAGCACGTGCCTGTGGATGGCACAAGAAACGCAATAATTCTGCGTGACCATCGTTTTCGGGATGATTGTTCCCGATTCCTCGAGTTCCTTGCGCATTTTAAAGTCGACGACAGACACCGAGCGCGTAACGGTCTTCACTTTGTCCCGTGGCACGAACCGGCCGCAACCCGAGCATTGAACGTTGCTCATGTTACCGCCTTTTCGAGACCTTCCTCCTGACTTGCGTTTTTTCGGCAAGATTCAAAGCACCAAATCAAATTCTAAACATTTTGACATTTCTACCTGGAAGATCATGAAGAATAAATCTTCCCCCCTATTAATGCGTAATTGGATAGCAGAAACGCTAAATAGGCCTGGGGCGACTCGTTTTAACGACGAATGATGATACACCTCATCTTGTTTTTGCCTCGTTTTAAGCATTTGCTTGAATCTTTATGCTGTAATTCGAGAGATCTGCTTTGAAATCGGCGCCGGCCATTCTTTTCAAGTATACTCTTGCACGATAACGATGTCTCATCTTTAAACGTGGCTTCAATTCAGCGTCGTTCCGCATCCGCATCACGGCACGAATCCGCCCATCTAGGCGCTTGACTGACCGCTGCCCGCCGAGGAA
>JAUQYZ010000134.1 GCA_030587475.1 Candidatus Sigynarchaeum calidifontis | reverse complement strand
AACCGATAAAAGCCGACCGCAGCCCTTTTTAATGATCAAATCACTTAGTCTTTACCAAAAAAAAATGCAAAAGTATTTTCGGTGTTCCCGGAGTTCTCGGAGGGGAAAATAATATCATCGCTTGAGATTATCGCAAAGGGTATAAGCCAGCCGGCTGCTGCAAGCTCAAGGCCATGGGCATGTGCCCGTAGGATTGTGGTCGAGGAACCTCGCAGTCAAGTAATTCTCTTTATTGGAGCAGGAGGGATTGAAAAGATAGGAAAAGAAGGGATATACCATTGATTATATCTTGAGTGGCTGGCTATTGGCTTGGAACATCGGGCCGATGAACTGGCTGTAGAGCTTCGCGTACCCCTCTTGATCGCTGATAACACAAACAAGGTCGTTATCCTTGGCCGTCTCGGGCGCCAGCATGATCTCCTCCGCGTCGCGGGTCACCGCCCAGTACTCGCCCGCCGTCTTGAGCTGGCGGAACTGCACGTTGCCGAGGACCGACATCTTCTTGATGATGTCGCCGTACGAAGCCAAGTCCCAATGTGTCGTTAAGAAAAACTTTTGAGCCTTGCGCTCGTACGCCACTTGCGGTATCAGCTCCAAGATTTCTGGCACGACCGTCGGCGTCACGATGATGATTGACGATTTCGTGCGCCAGATCACGTCCTTGAGGTACGTGATGAGCCCCGCCTTGCCGATCAAGTGCCACGTCTTGATGGGCTCGATCGGGCGCACCGCGTGCGCGGCGTTGTGGATCTCGGTCAGTTTCTCCTCGGTCTTCTCGGCGCTGGAGAACGCGTCGTCGATCTTGTTCATGAACGTGAGCGTGAAGTCCGCGATCGAGTCCTTGATCTTCTGGATCGTCTCGTCGACCGTGCCCTTGTTCGCCGCTTCCATCTTGCCCGACACGTCCTTGAACCTGTCCTTGTGGTCGTCGAGCATGGCCAGCAGGTTCGAGTTCATTTCCTTGCACTCTGACTTGAACAGGCCGATTTGCTCGTCGATCAAGTTCGACGCCTTGGTTTTCGTGGCGTCCTTGTCGTTGAGGATCTTCGTGATGCGGCTCTTGTAGATCTGGGACTGCTTGGCCTTCATCTCGTCCGTGTCGGCCTTGAAGATGCTCGCGTGCTCGGTATGCTGCGCCGTGGCGTCCGCGTGGAAGTCCGTGATGACCTTCTTGTTCTTGGCGATGTCGTCGGTGATGGACTTTTTCTCCGCGGCCGTGTCATCGTTGAATTTCTTGCGGAACTCGTCGTTGAACGAGAGCACGCCGTTCCGGTGGTTGTTGAGCGCCGTGTTGAAGTTGCCCTGGTGCGCGTTGAACGACGACTCGACCGACGTCTTGAGCTTAGCCGACGTGTCTTGGCAGTGCTGGATGTTCGTCTGCATGGTCTTCAAGCTCTCGGCGGAAAGGTTTGACGCGAGGCCCTCGAGCTCGGCGTTAACTGTTTCCTGGGTAAACTTGTCGAGCTCCCCTGACTCTTTCTTGAGGCCGTCGTTCTCCTTCTTCAGAATGCCCAGCACGTTCGTATCGAGGTCCTGGGTCATTGCATTGGTTTCACCGATGTAATCCTTGGTTTCCGAGTCGAATTGGGTCTTTATTTCGACGCCGAGCGCCGCGACCCGCTCCTTGACTGCCTTGTAGACCTCTGCCCAGTGCTTGTGCTGGCCGGAGAACAACGCCTTGAACGCGCTGCCCCGGCTGCCGAGGAACTTGGACACGTCCTGCAGCTGGCCCGAGATGTCGACGAGGTTGTCGATGAGCAGCTTGGTCTTGTACTCGAACTCCTCGACCTTCTTGACATAGTTGGCCTGCTTGGTGTCGAGCGTGCTCGTGACCTGCTTGCCCATCGCATCCGTCGTGTTGTTGAGGTGCGCGTTGTGCTTGGCCAGGATGTCGGAGATGCGCTTCTTGAGGTCCTCGACCACGGCGTTCATGCGGTCGAGGTACTTCTGGAGGATCTCGTCCATGCGGGGCTTTAGGCCCTCGGCGTGCTGCTTGTGATTGTCCACGTGCGCGTCCATCTGGGTCTTGACTTCCTTGTCCAGCGTCTTGAGGCGAGTGTCGAAGTCCTTGAGCAAGCTGTCGATGAGCGCGTTGATTTCGTTCTTGGCCTTGCTCGTGTGGTCGCCGGCCTGGTTGTTGAGGGCATCCGTCGTGCCGTGCAGGCTCTTCTCGAGGCTCGTCGAGTCGTTCAAGAGCCGGTCTCGGATCTGCGTGAGCTTCTCGTTGAGCGCCTTGTTGTCGCCCGAGAATTTCGTGCTGTGGGCGGTCCACTTGGCCGAGATCTCGCTCTCGAGGTCGTTGCTGTCTGCCTTGAACGTGTCGAAGTTCTTGTCCAGCGCGGCGTGGATCTCGAGCTCCATTTTCTTGGAGGTTTCCTCGAACCGGTCGCGTGCTTTCGTGATCGTCGCGGTGGCGACCGTGCCCTGGTCATTCGCGTCCGCGTTGAACTGGGCTTGCTGGTCGGCGACGGTTTTCTCGATGTCGGCTTTTGCCTTCGAGGCGATACCATCGAGCTCGTCATACTTCTTGCTCTGGTCTGCAAGCACGCCGTCCTTGGTGACGGAGATCTCGTCCCGGAACTTCTTCGACTGTCCCGTAAACAGGCTGAAGTAGGGTTCGAGCGGGATGTACCGCTCGATTTTCCCCTCGATCTTCTTGAGGAATTTGGCGGCCTCAAGTTTATCGGTTATTTTTTTCACGGTATCATAGTCCATTTCAAGCAATGACATTATTTGGCTGACCGTGGCCTGAGGCATTCCCAGGTAACCGATATAGACCTTAACTTCATTCTCCAAAAGGCCATATTGCGTAAATATATCCATGAATACTTCCTTGAGACTCATCATTTACCACCAGAACTATTCATTAATCTTAACCGTATTGTTCTATTTTCATTTTTCAAGATATAAACATTCTTGGAACATGGGCTTCTACCACTTGAATATTAAAATGGGTAAGCAGCCACGGCATGCCGCAAGGGATAAAAATGGATGCATTTTGATTGGTAGATCTCTTAAGGCCATCGATATTGACAAGGCGAGCTAGGCAGAACTCGCGTTCGGCCCGAAAGAATGGCGTTAGCCCTTCGATTAGACTGTACACGCGTGGTCGGGATTGTTGCCCGATAGATGGCCGGCGGTGTGCGCCGTGCCAGCGATAGGCTCGATATCCGGTTGATCCAGGGATCCGAGACCTTGAATGTTTTCGATCCTATCGGGCACGCACGAGATCCGCCTTAGTCATGCACGGCGCGATTTGTGAGCTCCTCGATGGCGGGGATTTCGCATCGGCCTACGATAAATTATTGCACGACATCAAGCCAAAGCTCACGGGCTTGAAGACCGACGAGAACGGGGTGCCGTGGGGCACCCCGTGGGGCACCCCGTAGATGGATTAAAACGCCACGAGGCCGCACGTGATCGCGCTGGTCTTCAACATGCAATTGTGGTCCAAGAACTGGTCGCCGAGGAACACGAGCAGGACGAATGTCGAGAGAAGGACGAATGGTTTGCCTATCGATTGGAGTCCTTGCCTGGTTGCGCTGGAGTTCAGTCTCGCCTCGAAGGCGATATCGGCAACAGCGTGTAGAGGCGATAATTCATCGAATTGATGGATTCAATCAATGGCGTGTAAGGTGTCCTGGTAGTGCCCTCTCGGGCTTCTTGTATGCAATTTTTGGAAGCGCCCGATTATTTATTGACCTCGAGTTAATAAAAACAACATCGTGACCTCACCAATTCGTTCGGAACTTTCAGACCCTCCAAGAACGCGCGTGGATCCTTCAGCAAGCCATCGAGCGTCGGATGAAACTAGTCATGTGTTATCCATTCTCGCATGAACTTCCATAGCCGCTCGATCGGGTTCAATTTCGGCGAGCACGGCGGGAGAAATATCAACTCGAGCTCGTGCTTCACCAGGGATTGAAATTTCTGGATGATCTTCAAAACAAGGGTATGTACCCGTTTTGGTCGACCGTCCGGGGAGCCGGGGAAGGCTTTACCACGCTTTACCGCTTTTCCACGAAAGGGCATGTAGAAAAAGGTATATTGCCCATGTCCGCTTCGATCGCGTAACCAAGCAATTGCATGATGCTGCTGAATTGATTCGCCTCGAATGAACTTTGCCAGAGTGGATCTCTCATCTCTTCTCAAAAAACATGCCCGAATCGCTGAATGACGAATTTACTGAGATCGGTGAACCTGGCACGGTGGTGCTTTGCGAAACCAGATTATCGCTTGTTATATGCCGTGGTTAGAAGGATCCGCCATCCGAACTCGCCAGCAAGACGTCGCTTTCTCTTACCAATGATAAGCATCGTGATCTATCATAATAATGATGTTGTTAGCTCGCCGGGTTTTTCCTTTTAAGCAAGAGTGTTGCTCCTCGGCCACTTCTCGAACCAACCACGAGAGGTGACCAACACCACCATGTCAACAGGCATCGACACGGGCGCCCTGCAAGACATCAAGGGCATGGCGCCCAAGATGATGAAAATCTTGATCGAGGAGGGCTTCACGACCCCGCACCAGGTCGCCATGGCGAGCCCCGACGACCTGACCCGCGTCCAGGGCATCTCGGACAACAAGGCACGCCAGGTCATCTACGCGGCCCGCGAGCAGCTCGGCATGTGCGAGTTCGTCAGCGTGGATCAAGTCAGGGAGAACTACGAGTGGTTCACGACCGGCTCGGAGAACGTCGACGACCTCATGGACGGCGGCATCACGACCGGCCGCATCACGGAGATCTTCGGCGGCTTCAAGTCGGGCAAGACCAACATCGCCCACACGCTCGCCATCACGGTGCAGCTCCCCCATTGTCGCCAGTATGGCAATAAAATTAGAGGAATTTCGTGCCGAATTCCGATTATCTGGTTTGATTGAAGCGCAAAAGCCGTCGCTGGTAGATCATTGCGAATGATAAGATCAATCCTAAGAAGGCTAAAAACTGGCATAATGTAGACATCAAGAATGCAAAGAACCAGTATTTCCAGGTAGGTTCAGGAAGAGGGAATGATTCTTCTGCGATACTCCAAGAGTATTGGGCAAGCAAGACGCTGAAAATGATTATCACGCTAAAAAAAAACGATATTGCAATGCGAATATTTCTGATATGCGCCAGATCCCTATCACCGAGCTGGGATTCATCAAATTTACGGCTTGAAAACATCCACGGGAGCCAAATAAAGAGGAACATGATGCCGTTTAATGAAAAGATAAGGGCTATTACCAATTCGAGGGACCATCCAGTTAACCGACCTTTAAATGGAAAAACGCTTGAAAGTAGCCATGAAATGATGAATATAACCAGGCTAACAGGATACAAGTGAACGAGCTTCGGCTTTTCATTTCCTTCTCTACTAGGGACTTGATTTTCACCACGTCGCATTTCAGTACCTTGAATATTGAATATGGTCCCGATTTTGATATCCCGGATCATGATGTTCGTCTTCAAGTTACTCCAGTACGATATTGGGCGCGATTTGATTATAGTGTCGACGATAGCCAGATCCGCGTCTGATACAACCTGGCCAAATATGGTTCCTCCAGATGCATGCTCTTCGTATCTTGCGCCTGAACCAGCAATACGAAATCCCCTGCCGTTGCTATCTTGCATGTAGTCATGTATTGTCCATAGCATGCCCGGCCCGGGCGCGTGACCAACGCTCGGCTCGTCCTTGAACGGGTAACTCACCTTGTGGCTCTTATATGGGAACCAATTCGGAGCAGACATTGATTTCCTCGATCGCCCTTTCGATGGACCAATGGCTATCAAGCTATAATCTTCTGCAAGTACCTCCGTTTCATCAAAGAATTTAAGGGAGATGAGGTGCAAGAAACTCCTGACTGCAAGAGGCGCATCGTCATCGAATAACAGCACGCAGATAGGGCCAATCGATGTGTTGATGCAGGCATTGATCATTTGCTCCGACCTCCATTATCAACGTCACGAAACGTGAACCACCAATATCCCTTGTCTGCATCGCGCTGCTGATTAGGGGAGAGCGTCGTCAGGTATGGCCCTAACAAAAACCGCTTGATTTCCTCTTCGACCTGGCAAATTAAATCTCGGGTTTTAACATCAATAATAGGAAGAATTACGTCATTAATCTCGAGCACTAACCGGCAATTCATCCCACTTTCACCAGATATGATAATACGTTTTTTAATATTAAGTATTTGATGAAAAGGAATAATTTGTTGTTTTTTCACGAGATCATGTCCCTTGAATGTAGACATTAGCCGGAAAATTCGAGATTTCCTGTCGATTTCTATAATTGCGCGCATTTTCACCGATTCCACGAACCCTAAGGCAAGCCAGATCGTGGGATACGACATTGCAGCAAGAATGCAAGAGATAATGATGATAATCGTTGAAGTATCAAGGGGTGGGATACTAAGATACCGGTATGAACCAAAAACGAATGTTTCAAGAGCAAATATGACTAAACAGCAGGAGGCGAAGGAACGACGCTGTTTTTGGAAATCAGATGATATTCGAAGTACATCTCCTTCTATATCGGAGGAGACATGATCATTAGGGGAATAAAACCTGGATAGAGTCACTGATTTTATCTGTCGCTTTTTCTCTGGCATTTTTCAACATTATGAAGGGAATGTTACATTTATCTTGTTTATGTGAATAAAGATTTACTTTTATATTGACAGCGGTTATGAAACACGGACATTAAAGCCTATCTCGGCACTTTAAGATCGCACCAAAACGGATAAATTCGCCGTCGCGCCTTCTTCTTTCATGCTACCCATCGGGATCACTTGCATCGACCACACGGCCGGCGAAACGTGGACGTTCTACAAGAAAGAGCACGACGGGCGAATGAAGGAGAGGTACCATGTCATCGTCATGATGTTGGACGGATAGAGAGTGGCCGAGTGGAGATGCATGCAAGCATCAGCACGCGCCGAATGCGAGGATCCTCCTGGTTGGCCAGCGACCAGCGAGATCGTGAATGCCTTTCCCTGTGTCCCGATGGATTCATCGGTTCACGCGGCCCGGCGCGATCTTGCCCGGTCGAGCCAAACCTTTTTTTCATAGCAGCTTGATTCTATCATTTGCCAAGGCAGTCATGGCACATGGTGATCATCACATGAAACCCGAGCCACGACATGGCTCGGGACGGGGGGAACAGGCGACGCAATTTTCTTTAGCAAGGCGAAAGAGCCCGGCATGCAAGCGATGACCTTGTCCGCGAAGACGGGCGAGGGGTTGCGACGAGCTGCCTGCTGACCTCGCGCTCATTGCCATGGTGGATACCCCCCACGTCCAGAACGTAAACCATGTATATCGAACCGCCTGGCTCCTCTCGCCGAACGCGAACGATTCCATCCCCCGCTTTCACTTCTCTCCTTCCAGGGCGGGCCGTTCCCTCTGGGATTGGAATCCGGATGGAAACCTTAAATCTATCCTGGGCAAGCTCGATTTTACCGTTGGAGAGGTGATTGGTGTGAATGAAGGAAAACGGGTGATAGTAGCTTATTGCAAAGCGTGTAGCAATTACTCGACTTATGAAAAACCAGCGAAGAGTTACAAGTGCACCAGTTGCGGTGCGCCCGTCCAGCTCATGCAGATATGCCCGACTTGCGAAAGGTGGTACACGGTAGAGGAGCCGGGGACGCTAAAGTGCGAGGATTGCGGCATCATCCTTGAAGATGCCACGGTTGACCAGTTCGATGCCATCAAGGATTTCAAGCCGGAACTCGATGCGGGAAAGAAACCCGAAAGAGCCAAGGTTGACAAGGCTCCCGCGGGGACGGGCTCGCTCGTCCTCAAGTTCTGCATCAACTGCGGGGAGGAGAACTACGTGCATCCTGGCGATGGCTGGACGAAAGAGACGTGCAAGGATTGCGGGGGAAACGTTGGCGAGTTGAAAAAACGGTACAAGCCCCTCATCGAGCGGCTGGGAATCCTTGACAGGCCTAAACTCGTCATCGTGTATCTTCTCGTATTCATGGCCTTCGAGTTCTCCAAGGATGTACTCGAGTTATTAAATGCCCAGCTAGCACCGAATCCTGCGTTGGTTTTCAACGATGCAATTCTTGCCCTTGGAATCAATTCGATCATATTCGTGATGGGGATCGCGATAGCCTCCCTTACCAAGTATTCTCGCGACCGCACGAACGTATTATACAACCCGACTTCGGTCCTGGAAAATCCACAGAGCCAGGAACTGCTGAACTCGTTTATCAACGAGCGAGAGATGATGGACTTCAAGAAGAAGGCGAGGGGTCTCCTTTATTCCCGGAAGGAAGTGCTCGTTATCATAATCATCACCCCGCTGTCGATCTTCATCGCGTGTGCTCCACTACCCCCATACATCGCAGCTGCCTTGCCAAGTATCTACGCGTTGATGCAACCTGTGAATCTCTTATTCACGTGGTTCCCTATCCTCTGTATCTTAGGCTCGGCGGTCTCCTTCTATATAGGCATCGTGAGGGTCATGTTACTACTGGCTCGGGAGCGAAAGGATTTTGCCATCTTCCATTTCGCAGAAAGGCTTAAAACCGACGAGGAGGTCAACATCAAGAGCCTCTTCAAGTCAAAGCCTGTCGTGTTCTCTGAGTTCGAGAAAATGATGCGGGCGGTCGGGATGCTGCTCTACGACATCTGCTTGCGCTTGCTCTTCGTCGGCATCGCCATGTCTATCATACTCATGATCTTCTGGACAATCCTCGGCATCCCGATCCTCGCCACGATGGCATTGAGCATCGCGATCCTAGTCGTCGTGCTCATGTTATTCATGATCCCGCAGTTCAAGGTTCACGAGCTGCTCGCCGACGTGAAAGAGAAGATGACCTTCGGCTTCAAGCGCATCTTCGACAACGTGACCCTGGAATACCTCACGGTCATCAAGATGCACAAGCCATTCGAGAAGTTCGGATCCTGGGAGAACAAGGAGGACATGCGAGACGACATCGAGATGTTGCGGGACATCTACGAGGACATCGAAGCAGTATCGACGTGGACATTTAATTTCCCCGCGGTGTTCAAGCTCATCGGCGCGGGCATCGCCCCGATCGCCCTGGCTATCGTCCAGGCCATCATAACCTTGTAGCCATCTTTTTGTTTCTTTTTCACGCTTGCTATCCTTTATAGCTCACCCGACCACGCTGATCTCGACCTTCTCGACATTGTCGAGCATCTCGAGCCCGGCCTTCACGCGGGCTATCGTTTCATCGACGTTGCCGGGCACGGAGAAATACGCCTCGTAGGAGCACCTGCCCGCTTTCTCCTGGCAGATGCCCGACGTGAACAGCAGCGGTAACTCGATCACCCTGGCCGTGCGCATGATGAACTCGGGAGTGAGCGCCTTAACGATGATGCGCACCTTGATTGCCTGGCCATTGCAGGGGATCAGGTCGGCCTTCATCATGTCCCCGATTTTGCGGAAGACGGTGAATGCCCTCGTGGCGGATTTGCCACTGGCGAGGTCCTTAAGCTCGTTCAAGGCGGAGCGGGGAATGGGCACCTGCTCGACGGCCGCGATGGCCGCGATGGGCAGCATGCTCGCGTACGTCGTGGGCGTGACGATGCGCAGCTGGTCGTTCAAGGCGTCCAGCATGCCAGCCAGCTTGTCATGTTTCGCCGCGATGAGGCCATCGAGCTGGACATGGTCGATTGCCTTTCCCTCGGCCGTGGTGAAAAACGTGGCTGGGATATATTCCTTCCGGTTGCCCGTGTAGAAGGCCATGTATATGTCCGGATCGCTGGCAAGTTGCTCCTTGAATTCGAGCATGCTCCTCTTGAACACGTCGATAGCCGGGGTCTCTTCCATCGTGAAAACGGACAGCTGGGCCATCTCTGACTGCCCCCTGGCCCATTTCGAGGTGATGTTCAAGGGCATGTTGATGCTCTTGACTCCATCCTCGGGATCGTCCTTGATGAAGAACTCGTCTTCTTGAACGAAGTCCATGAGTTTTATGGTCTTTCTTACGATTTTTTCGTTGAAATTCCGAGGTATAACCATGAAGGAGACTGGTCCCAGCCGAGTGTCGAAAATGGATAATAGCACGGCCATGATACCATCTTACCACAGTGTTTTGAAAAGGTTTCCTTGCGAGCGAATGGCCGCAAAAGGTTGTTGAATCTGCCAAAAGGTAAGCTGCTTGCTGGTCATTCTGTTTAAATTATCTCCGACGCTATTGGTTATGATTGTATCATCACCAACACTCGTGATCTTGCAAGCATCCGTTCGGCATTCCGGCGAAATCCGTTAAGAAAAAAGGCGAAAAAACCCTGGATCAGTTTGTAGAAAAGAGCTTTGACAAGGATTTACGAGCACTCTTCAAGAAAGACGTGCGCGTGGATAGCAAGTCGCTGCACAAGGTGCTCGACCTCCCGGTCGACAAGCTCCAAGGCATCGATCTCGTTTCTAAGGACAAGCTCGAGGAGGCGGGCGTCAAGACTATTTATGACTTGAGCCAAGCGGCGGCGAGCGAAAAAAAGATCATGATCGATTCCACGATCCTGAAGAAATGGATCCGCAAGGCCAAGATCATCGTCAATTACGTGCAAAACCCGCTCACGAAGAAAAAGCTCGTGCTCGCGGGCCTGGACTTCGCCGGCAAGACCAGCTTGCTATCCGTTTTGAAGAAGGACTATTCCGTCATCCAGGATCTGATGCCGACCAAGGGTGCGCAGCGCGACGGCGTTGAATTCTTCGGTATACCGATCATCACGTGGGACCTCGGCGGGCAAGCGCTCTACCGGAACGAGTATCTCGATTCCGGCAAGTCGAAGCTCTTCTTCAGTGACACGGACGTGCTCTTCTACGTGATCGACGTCCAGGACGAGAAGCGTTACGATGAAGCACTCGATTATTACGACAAGATGCTCGCGTCCTACAAGAGCCTCGGCGAGAAGCCCTCGCTCATCGTCCTCTTTCACAAGCTCGATCCCCAGATTAAGGAGCAAGAGCACGTGATGCAGCGCATCGCAAAGCTGCAGGTCGACATTGCAAATATCTCGACCGACAGCGAATTCTCGCCTATTTTTGCTAGCACGTCGATCTACGACAAGAACTCGGTCTTCGTGGCGTTCTCGCTGGGCATCCGCAACATCTCGCAAACTGCCGAGCTCGTGGCATCGTTGCTCGAGGAATACACGGTCAAGGCCAACGGGAAGGCGTCCGTGCTGCTCTCGTCCGAGGGCGAGGTGTTCGCGCAAACCGGCGTCACGAAAGAGTTCATCGAGCTCGTCACGCAGAACGGCTTACTCATCGACACGCTCGTTAAGTTCGACATCACGAAGGGTTTTAAGTTGGAAAAGAATCCCGTGGTCAAGTTCACCGACAACGAGATGTACCTCATCGGCCATCACATCTCGTCGCAAATGGGCCGCACGGTATACCTCTGGCTGCTGCTCCAGAACCTGATCGACTTTACTTCGAGTTTATCATTCTTTAGAAATGAAATCGAGCCGTTACTGAATTTATTCATTATTTGAGTGTTATTGCTTAATCTTTATCACCTATCCGCTAAAGATTTCGTATTTCGCTTTAATCTCACTAAATTTATCCGCCGACTGAAGGTCGAGAATCTTTCCGAGTACTTTCTATTAATAACAAGGGGGAACAAAACTCATTGCATAGCAATAACAACTGCATTTTCTAAGCACCAGAAACCTCCTCGATCACATTTTGGATCAAGATAGAAGTAATGATTTCTTCTATTAATGTAGATGACCGCTTCGATAGGGATTCTTTTACTACTTTGAACCGAGACGCGTATTTTAAGCGTATCGGCATTCATTTCCTCGAATGTTTTGATGGTATAGATCCAGGAATCACCCCTCTTAACAAATGTCTTGTGATGATCGAGAGCGTTCACAAAAAGAAGAAGTGAACCAACACGTATATCATTTATTGGTCGCGGCATATCCATTCGCCAAGAGCTTAATCCGGCCAATATCCCGCAAGACTTTTATCTCCGCGCCTTGTGTTTCGTCACGAGGTTCGCCGGATGTCTCGTGAAAGTTGCTGGCTTCCACGATCTGACATCCGTCGTTCCTCTTTTTAGCAATTTCGGTCAGCTCGTATTACTTTTTCTGATAGCGGCAAATCGGCACGTTCATGCATCGCGTTCGTATCGATCATTCTCCATTGTCATCGTCTTGAGCATGACCTTGCAGCACGTTCCCGAAGGACGAGGTTTTCGAAAACGGGCTAAGAAAGAAGCAAATAAACATGTCGAGCTCGTCCCGTTCATCTAGGCAGACTTAGTTAGTGGTTTTTTATCTTAACAAAGGCACCTGACGGCGACAAAAAGGGCGAAACATTCAAATTTCCTCGTGCGGATATGGGTACATGTCTCGCGCGGTGCAGAAATTCCAAAGACGGTTTCATGGAAAGCGGATCGAGCTCGATTTTAATCCCACGCCGACGTGCGAGTTGTGCGGGCGAAAAATGAAGGTGCAAGCCAGGTCGAAACCGCACCACGTCGTTGGGAAGGGGGAAAATTACATCGTCGTGACGGTTTACAGGCGCTGCGGCAATTCAATGTGCCCCGGCTGCTTGAAACAACCAATCGCGCCGAAAAATCCATACGTGTTACCCGGTTGCGAATTCGATATCGAAGTCCAAGCGCTGGTATGCGAGCTGCGATTCAAATATCATCGAACGGACGTGGAAATTGCTGATATTCTTCGGATCGATTATGGAATCTGGATGGACGAAAGTACCGTCGGAGACATCGTTAGGATGTACGAGATCGGATGCAGCCAGAAATACAAGCCGGAGACGATCGAAAAAATGAAGGCAAATGGTGGCATCATGATCACGATGGATGCAATGGAGCCGTTGAAGGGAGAACCGCCCATTTACATTATTCGGGATGAATACACGGGAACCAAGCTTGGTGCCAGGCAGCTTCCGAACAAGAGAGAAGCGACCATCGAGAAATTTGTCCAGGAAGTGAAAGCACGGATTGCCACGGAGCTCGGCGTGGAGGTCGTTGGCATCATGAGCGATGCGGAGAAAGAGCTCGTGAAGGCACTCCAGAATACCTTTCCGGGGGTGCCATTATGTTCTTGCGAGTATCACTTTTACCAAGATGTGCTGGATGAGCCGTTAGCAGCGGATTCGCACGTGATAACGACGATCCGCACGTTATTGCGCAAGTTGACTGACGTGAAGGCATTCAAGGCACGTGGAGCCACGCTGGCGAGCCTGGGCAAGGAGCCAAGCCTCGTCGACGAGATTCTTGAAACCGCTTACTCGCTATCGAACTGGACGAAAAAGCCCCGGGATCCAGCATTTTCGGGATTGGAATTGCACCACAGGGTTGTAGACATTGCGGGCGTCGTGCGGGAGATGTCTGCCGAGATTGGAACCGCTCTCTTCACGAAAAAGGAGGAGAAATGCATCACCCGGGTGCAGAAAGGGCTCGAGGAATGCATCGCAAAAACACGACGTGCTGCACATGGTTTGGAACGCATCAAGGAGCAATTGAAAGAAATTGCATCGATACTCGACAAGGACGAAGAACACGCGGCCGTGGGTTTCCAGCGGCTTCGTGCGCTCAAGGATGATCTCGTCAAGGCCACGCAAGCAAAGAAAACGACCAAGCTCGAGCGGCTCTTCGTCGAGGCGCTCGACAAGTACGTCGAGACGAAAGGAGAACGTTTATTTGCCCATCGACTCGTGAAAGGGGCACCGAGAACGAACAACAATCACGAGTTGGAGCACTTGAGGGTGAAACATCTTCTCCGGCGCACGATCGGGCACGCTGCAGCGAGTCATTACCTGCTCGTGCATGGTGAAAACCTGGTTTTCGTGAAACCGGATGAAGGTCGCGAAAAGATCATGGAGATTCTAACCACGATGGATAGAGAAGCCGCCAAGGAGGTCATGGCTAAGAAACGGAAGCCAAGGACGACTATATCAATCATCATGCACGTTAGTGCTAAATGGAAGGAAAAAATTGCCCGGTTGCGCGCAAAGCTATCGGATTTAAAGAGAGCAAAAACTAATCCATCTTAAGATAAAAAGCTATGCTTGCATTATGGTATAGACAAGACATCGGGATGCTGACCATAGTAATCACTGTGAAACTTGAAGAGGACAAGGTGATCGAGTCCCCGTTCATTCTCTTCAAGTTAAACGTGAGCGAGGACGAGTTCTGGTCATTCGCGCGCACGAGGATCTCGATTGCGAATTGCTTGATGGGGTGCTTGTCATTCATTCACCGGCAAACCAGGAGCACGAAGACATCTTCGGCTATCTCTACACGATATTCCGCCTATTCCTCGAAATGACCGGGAACGGCAAGGTTCTCGGTTCGAGATTCGTCATGCGCTTGGCTCCGAAATGGAATCCTGAACCCGATATAATGGTCGTGAAGCCGGAGAAATGCAACAATCTCAAGGATGGTTACCTGGAGGGCCCTGCTGACCTTGTCGTGGAAATCCTTTCTGATGCGACACGCGATGTTGACTTAAACAAGAAGCTTCCGTATTATCTCAAATCAGGTATCGGTGAGATCTGGATAATCGATCCCGAAAGCAAGAAGATCACGATCAACAGCACGGAGCGAGTGGAATCCTATTCCGATCCACATTCTGCCGAAATAATTCGTTCTAACGCATTCCCCGATCTGGCGATACAAGTTCGATGGATCTGGAATCGTCAAGATCATCCGGCTATTAAGGTAACGAAGGAGCTCGTTTCAAAGCGATAGCTAGATGGCATCTTCCACCAGCTCTCAAGTCGCCTTTCCCTCACGACTTTCCCGCGTTACTTTCTGCCTTCGATCCCAATCATAGCATGACCACGCGTTGCGCACGTTTGCCACGAAATCGGACCTTTTCGTGAGCGACTGCGCCACGTAGGTCGTGTCCCTCGTGATGATGAAGCAGTAGTAATGCGTCACGCCGAAGTTCTTCTCCACGTACTCGTAGTTGATGGGCGTGAGCACCACGATCGGCTTTCCCTTGCCTTGCTCAGGCACGTGATCCTGGTACGGCCTCCCGCAAGCGAACTCGGTATACACGAAATCCGCATATTTCAAGACGAGCTTTCCGATGATGACCCCGTCCGTGTAGAGCCGGATCCAGCCCGTTTTATACAAGGCGTTACCCGCCGTCGTGTAGGCGATCGCGCAGAGCGCCGCCCCCGCGAGCAAGTAGATGTCGATCGCGGGTAGCCCCCGGCTCAAGCCCAAGTAGAGTCCTGGGAAGTGGAGGCCAGCACATGCTGCCCAGGTGATGGCATTTCTCCTCCGGACTTGCGGGGTGACGAAGAACAAGTGCCGCGCGACCGAGAAACCGGCGACCAAGCCACTGGCAACGAGAATTGCCTCCAGGATCCAGAACCAGGCGACAAGCGATCGGACCGCATCGTAGAGCGCGAAATACACCACGGTGCTCGCGCCGATTGCCGCGATACTACTGACGCAATAGACAAAATCGTCATTGTAGGGGTAACGGTAGATGGGGCGCCACCGATCCCTTGCCATGTACCGTGTCTTGCCCATGGGAATCTACCCGTGACGAGTGATCCTTCGCGCGCGGTGGCAATGCCGCTCGGTAGGTTCCTTGGTGCCGATCGAGATGTTTTCTTGCTTTCGCAGCCCGTGCACGTCGCTGCCGAATAACCTGATTATGCCGGGGAACAGCCAGAAGAACAACTCGTACAGCTTCCTGCCAGCGAACATGGGGACGGCGCTCTCGATCATGTTACGATACCCGAACGTGAAGGCGAGGCTTGATTTCCAGCCCTTTTCCCACACGGGCTGCGTGATGGGACCTTGCCACGCCATGGGCGGCTTGCCAAGGGACTTGGCCGGCTTGAATTGCACCAGCATCGCGTCTCCTGGAACCTCCTCGAGCGGCCAGGGCTCGACAGGCAATCCGGTGCAGTACCAGGTCTTGTCCGTGCACGTGTCTTCTGTCCCGCCATCCACGAACTCGAGATGGAGCACGATGTTGAGCGAACCAACGCCACCCCCCCAGTTTGCAGCATCGGCGCATATCACGTTGGTACCATCACGCACGAGCCCCGTCACGTCGAAGAAGCCGACCGCGTTCAGCCAGGGGCGGTACCCGAGCGTGACCCGGGACACGACCTCGCCGGCCTTCTTGCCGTTGATCGCGACTATCGCGTGGTTCGCGGAGATGCATTGCAAGAACGCTTTCTTGACCGGCTTGTTCGCCGCGAACGCCTTGTAGAAGTGGTACCAGTGCTTGTTCCCGTGCTCGGCGTTGCTCCTGATCCCGGGGATCCATATCCAGTCGGAATGAAGCTGGTGGGCGCGGGGCTTGTGCCCTTTCTCGACGTCGGCAATGGCTTGATCGTAATGCCATTCGAGAATGTCGAACCGGTGCGAAGGATTCTCGAGACCTGGTTCGACAGCTTGCCGGCGCCAGAGAGTCATGTATTCGGCGTGCAAAGCCTTGCAATCTTCCTTCAGCCACTTGAGCCCGCCGAGCACCGCGTCGCCGGCGAACCCGATGCGGCCGCGCGCGAACTCCGCGAGGTGCGGTAGCCCCTTGAATGCCGCTTCGGAGACGAGGATCTTGGCGCCGTAATGCCGTGCCATCCTCGCCGCGAACGAGATATAATCGAGGTTGTCTGCATTGCGGGTAACGATGCCTTGCGTCCGCAGCGAGTCGAGTAGGTCCAGCACGTGCCTCGATTCCATGAGGAAGCGTTCCGCCACCTTGTATTCGGCAGGCTTGATGTCGCGGATGAACGGGTCGAGCCAGAACCGGTTGAACATGCCGTTGGGGTACCTCGGCAGCACGTCGTTCTGCCGGGCGAGGGTGTCCATGCACTCCCAGAGACGCGGGTCGGTCGTGCCGAAGAAATGCCACGCGAAGGCACTGCGAATCTGGGGAACGTGGCTCTTTAATGGCGTCCAGCTCGCCTGCGCGTTGACTTGCAAGCCGTAAAAGACGTTCTCCCGAAAATTCTCGTTGTGGTAGTCGCCCCACTTGGTCGTTATCAGGCCGATGGCTCCCCGAGCGAGGGCATCCTTGCCGTAATTTATCATGTTCGCTTCCGCATATGCAAAGTACGGGTAGTGGCGGGACCAGTCGAACACCGCGGGCCCTGCCGCGACGGTCAAGCCGAGCTTCCGGAGCCTGGTGACCGCGGGGTATTCCTTCTTGTTCGCGTAGATCCAGCAATAGACCAGCGCGCCCGCCTTCTTCAGCTCCGCGAGGGCCTCGGGAAACTTCTGGACGATGTCGTGAGCGAAAAAGGCTATCGGTTTCCCGCGCTTGCGGATCTCCTCGATCAAGAAAAGATACCAGTCGGCAAGCGCCTTCCCGTATCCCTTTTCTTGCACGAGGCCCGCAGCCTTCCCGAGGCCGAAGTCCATCGACTCGTCGCATATCGGGGCAAAGATGGGCGAATCGAACTGCGGGATCGCGTCGTCGAGCAGTTGCCTCACGAACTCCTTGGTCTCGGGGCTGGTCACGTCGAGGCACGCCGCGCCGGGAAACTCCGCGTGCTTCATATATTCCGGCATGAGGAGGATGTTCTCCATGTGGCCGAGCAGCTCGATGCCCGGGACGATGGACACGAACCATTCTTTCGCATAGTCCTGGATCTCCCTGAGCTGCTCGGGCATGAGCTTCCCGCGATCCGCCCCGATCTTGGGATGGCTCTTGAAGTGGATGACGTCCTCGATGTACATGACGTAGATGTTTTGCTTGCCGCGGCTGAGGAAGCGGATAAACTTCTTCATGTTATCCATCGTCGGCATTTGGCCGCGGGAAATGTCGTCGATGAGGCCACGGGCGGGATAGGCAGGCCAGTCGTGGATCGTGACGATCGGGCACGCGAGCACGTCGTGGCCATCCTGGCTCGCGACGGTGAGCAGCTGTGACAGCGTGAGCATCGCGTAGTACGCGCCCCGCAGCGTCCACGCGAGGATCTCGATGCCCCCCGCCGTGACGGCCAGCGTGTACCCTTCGCGCCTGCCTTGGACGGGCACGGCGCTGTCGGGAACTTCCACGGTGAAGGGCGCCGGGTCGACCTTGGGCTTCTCGTTCGACAGGGGGAGCTCGATCCCCAGCTCGTCGAGCCGCGTCCCGATCCATTCCATCACTTTGGTCGAGAGGCGGGCGAGGTTCCACCCTGGATCGGGAAATATATCGACGCTCGTCGATGGCAAGATTCCCGGGAAGGCGTTCCATGGTTCCGGGTTCCCCGACACCTCGATGGCGGTGTCTTTGCTGAAAATTATCGCGCCATCGCCGATGACGACGCTATGTGGAACTGGCGTGAGGAGATCCACGACATTTTGCGGGATGGCCTTTGCTAGCTCGATCTGGGTGAAGGCAATCCGGATCATGAGCAATGTTCGAGGACTCATTGGCCGAAAAAAAAACTATCGGCGGGGTTATCGAATACCCAGATCCAATCACTAGCCCGACGAAGAAAAGTACGATAACCGTCGGGAAGCGAGCAATGGTGATCGATCCGAGCGGTAGAAAGCGCATCCCACTTCCAAAAGCGTGTTTTTTCTGCACGCCAACCGATCGAACGCGATCCGTGTAGCTTTTTAAAAACGGATAGGGGGTACAATGAATCACCATTTCACTGGTGATTGCACATCATGAAAGCTGGAATCGTTTCCTACGGGGCATATATCCCCAAATCGCTCGTCCGGCGCGAGGACATCGCCAAGGCCTGGGACTTTCCGTCGATTCCCGGGACGAAGGCAGTGGCCAACGCCGACGAGGACAGCCTGACCATGGCCGTCGAGGCCGGGGCGGATTGCTTGAAGGGAATCGATGAAAAAACGATCGACGGCGTTTTCTTTGCATCGACCACGAGCCCCTTTGTTGAAAAGACTGCCTCCAGCATCATCGCCAAGGCACTTGACATGCGGGAGGACATCATCACCATGGACTTCACGAATAGCTTGAAGGGCGGCACGTCGGCGCTCATCGCGGCCACGGACATCATCGAGACGGGCAAGGCGAGGACGATCCTCGTCATCGCGTCAGACATGCGCAACCCCGAGCCCGCCACGATGTACGAGTACGCGTTCGGCGACGCGGCGGCCGCGTTGCTCGTGTCGTCGGAGAACCGCGTGATCGAGATCGTGGACCACGTTTCCCGTTCGGAGGATCTCATCGGGCCATGGCGAAGGGCGCAAGATGATTTCGTCCGCCAGTGCGCCGGCAAGTATGACGACTTGATATATGCCAATAACGTCACGAAGGTCATCAAGGCCATCGCCGCGAAGAGCGGGGTCGACCTCGGCAAGCTGGGCAAGGCTTGCATCTACGGGGGCGACCCACGGGCCCCCGCCAAGCTGGGAAAATCGGCCGGCATCCCGCCGAAGGCCGTCTGCGACACCTTGTTCCAGATCCTGGGGAACACGGGCACGGCGCAGGTGTTCATGACGCTCATCGCCTCGCTCAAGAAGGTCAAGGACGACGAGCAGATATTGCTCGTCGGTTACGGCGACGGCGCGGACGCGATCCTCATGAAGGTGCTCGACAAGCAGAAGACCAAGGACCTGAAACGCTCGCGGCGCGGGTACATGATCAACAGCGCGACTGCCGAGGCGGTCGACGTCTACACGAAATACATCACCTACCGCAACTCGCTCAAGAAGGAGCCATTCAAGCGCCGGACATCGACCGTGTCCAACCATCGCGAGGGAGATTTCATCCTCCGCATGCACGGCGTCAAGTGCAAGGCGTGCGGGACGGTGCAGTATCCGATGTGGCGGTCGTGCATCGAACCCAAGTGCCAGGCAACCGACCAGATGGAAGCCGTCAAGCTGCAGAAGCGGGGCAAGATCTTCACGCTCATTCTCGACCATTTGGAAGGCGGTAACTATTGCGAGACACCAATTCCACGGTGCGTCATCGACCTCGATGGCGGCGGCCGGATCTTGCTCAACATGACCGATTGCGTTCCCAAGGACGTGAAGATCGGCATGGAAGTCGAGATGACTTTCCGCAAGGTGCATGACGGCGGTGCATTCCCTAATTACTATTACTGCTGTCGCCCAATCCGCGAGCGGATGGTTAGCGAGGACGAGGAAGGTGCGAGTTCCCCAACTATGGGCTTGCCGTGAACGTAGATGAATAATCATCCACGTTTTTTTTTTCTTCATCACCCCCGGGTTTTCTCGCACTGCGCGTAGTGGATGCTGGACGCTGCACGCTGCATGGTGAACTAATTATAGAACGAGGGCATACTCCAAAGGATCTTTCGTTGCACGAACACACTTGATCCGCGATGCTCGTGAATTAAACATTTCATCACGTATTCGTCATCCTCATACCTTTCCTCGTAGAATCGTCGGGTCGCATAGAAAAAAGGAGTCTAAGTGGTAACACGTGTCAGCATGCTGAAATTCTAAGTGGTAACGCGATCCATTCGGATGGTGGGGAGGGGGGTGCAAGCTCGCGCCCTTGCAATCCCGCCCGATCCCATCTATTCCGATGATGATGTGAAACGATAGGGAAAAAAAGAATGCTCACTCGCGCCCGGTCTCCTTTATGAACCGCGTGAGGTCTGGCTGGAAGCGGGCCTCGTGGCTCGCCTTGAGGAACGGGCGGAAGTTCTTGTTGCTTTCACGTCGCTCTTTCGGCCCGAACAGATGCGGATCGGCATGTAGGCGTTCATGGGGCGATGCCCTCCGGCTTGGTGGTTGTCGGGAACTTGGTCGCGGCCCTGGCCTTGTGGCGCTGGACGTTCTCGGCGTGGCGGCGGGCGGCGAGCTCTGCCCGGCGGGGGCACTGGGTCTCGAAGTCGATGGCGTCGATGAATCGTTCCAAGGCCATACAATAGGCCTCCTTGACCGGGAAGTCGCGGTCATTGCGTAGGTCGGCATACGGGCAGCAGTCCTTCACGAGCGGGGCGCAGAAGCGGAAGCGCCATTGGTCGTGGATGCGCTGCTCGGTCTTGTTGCGGGCGTGGAAGCCCGCGGTCGGAACGGCCCTCGCGATGTCGTGCTCGCGAGGGGTGCTTGCCTCGGGAACCCGGGCGATGTCGAGGTCATTTTGCGCCGGTGTGCTTGGATGTTCGCCATGGTGCTCACTGCCCTCTTAATGAAAACCTGGGTATTTAAACGCCGACATTTTAGCAACGTGGCTCGACTTGGGCCTGGCACGGCATGGCACGGCCTCGCGAGGGGTCTCGAGCAAGGGCTTGCGGCGCGCTGCATGGCGATCTGGAGGCGTCGCGCTGCCGCGGTACAAGAAGCAAAAATCCCGATCGCGTCCTGCAAGCGAAAAAATCCCTGTCGCCGGTCAAGTACCCTGGCGGGCAAGCGGTAGCGCGCGGGTGACGTTGTGTCACTGACTAGGTTATAACTTTACATTTTTCTCAACAAATCTTTACATGTGCACCCCACGTGCTAGTTATATCTTTACATTTTTGGCCAAAAGTTCCGTGTGTTCTCACTTTTGAAGTTGACATCACGTCGTGTAAATTATTAACAGCGAAACTGCCATTGCCACCTTCCGCAGTGCAGTCTCAGCCATGAGCTTGGTTCACCGCACGTCTCCTCCACGAATGAAATCCTTTTCCTTGGTGCGCCGCGCTTCATTAACCGGTTGACCCGCGACTTTAATTCATCACGTGTAAAGGATTGCATCACCATGGATCAAGGTGTATCTCATGGCCAAGGAAACCACGATAAAAAACACGGGTAACAAGCACCACCACTTGTCGCCGCTGGAGATCCAAGCCATACACGACGCGCGAGGACGTGGTGTAAAGGTGAGTGACCTGGTGAAGCAATACGGGGTCAGCCGCCAGAGCATATACAACGCCATCCGGGCAATGAAGGAGATGGAAGCAAGATCGGCATCGCAAGGCTGCAACGATACGGGTGCTGCACCGCACCCGAAGCGGCGACGGTCAAAGCACATCACGCCCGAGATGGAACAATCAATCGCGGACATGAAGCGCAAATATCCCACGTGGGGCGTGGACTACCTTCGCGAGCAATGGGCGAGGGCTGGCAACCCGCTGTTGTCTCGTGCGTCGATATACCGGATCTTGCGCGATGCAGGACTTCAGACAAGGCAGCTCGTCGAGAAGGAGACGTTCCAGCGATTCGAGATGGTACGGCCAGGTCAATTGTACCAGATGGATATCGAAGGGAAGATCTATCTTACAGGTATCGGGTGGGTCCACGGGTTCGCAGCGCTGGACGACCATTCGCGGTTCTGCCCGGCGTTCCGCTATTACACCGACATGATGCTTTCGAATGGAATTCTTGTATTAAACGAGGCCATCGAAAAACACGGCGTGCCTGAAGCGATGTACCTGGATAATGGCTCCCAGTTCAAGTCCCAAGGTGAGCGGCTGAACAATTTCGAGTTGTTCTGTGCTGCCCATGGCATCGCGATCGTGAACACCACGCCGGGTCGCCCGGAAGGCAAAGGCAAGATCGAGCGCTTCTACGAGACAGTCGAAAACCAGTTCATCACCTGGGTGCGGGCCCGGATCAAGGACGGTGAGAAATACACCCTGGAACAATTGAACAAGGAGCTGGACGAATGGCTGCAAGGCCAATACCACGTGCGCGTGCATGGCACGACGAAAGAAACGCCAGCGGCTCGGTTTTTCAAGGAACGCTTGCGTGTCCCGGATCCACCCGTGGACGTCGCCAAGTACCTGGAGCGCAGCACCTCACGCCGCGTCAGCAAGACAGGGGAGGTCTCGTACAACGGCTACAAGATTCAAGTTACCTTGCCCGCCCATTCGCGAGTGATCGTCGTGGAAACCATCGAGACCATCCGCATCGAGTATGGTGGCGGATTACACCGCGAGATCAAGAAATATGACTTGTCCAAGGAGATGAACGTGAAACGACAAGATGGTATTAGCTCAAAGGCGAATATACCTGATGAAATCCCCGCCGATATTGAAAAGCCCTCCATTGATTCGCGAAATGACGGAAATGAGCCCGAGAAGCGGCCATCCCGTCGCAATCTCATCGTGTATGGCCCTGACAAAGACGGGCTATGCCATCGGACGCTGAACTCTTGTGGGGTTCTCAAATGGATGCGAGATGGCTACTGCATCAGTCGTAAACTTGCAAAAAAGGACGTGCTCGTGCGGCCCGAGGGTGACCGCATCCACGTGCTTGATGCAAACAAGAATCTCATCAGGACATTGACGGTCAAGGTCAAGGGCCAGAAATGAATTCCAATCGATGGATACGTGTTTTTACGTCCTTTTTCTTTATAATTTACACCAAGTTCCTATATCTTGACACTTTTCGCCTTGTTTTTGTAAAGATATAATGAAACAAAGTGTCAACTTATAACTAGTCAATGACAATGTAGATACCCGCGGATGACCACATAATGATATCGGGAATTCGACACGAGCAAGTCCTGGTACGAATGGGGGAATCGGTAACGCGATGAGAACCCAACTCGATCCTCGCCTGTTCTCCACCTTGAACGCGATCACCGGGGCGGGGGGAGATCGCGATCCGTCACTACTCCGAATTGTTAGCTCGCTCTCATGAAAATTCATCCGGATCTCGCGTCTTCCAGGCTTACCAATACGACTGCAAAGTGGTATCGCCGCGCGTCGAAAGTGGTATCGAGGGTTTAAAAAGGATCGGTCAAAGTGGTATCGCGACCCGCGTCGAAAGTGGTATCGCCGCGCGCTGAAAGTGGTATCTGCCCGTTTCCCCTTATAAGTTTCCCGCGCGGGGCCGGGCCATCATGGTCAGGCACATCAACAAGCACGAGATCCAGAAACGCCTCTCGATCCGGCTTGCCAAGCAGCGGGAGCCGTCGCTCACGACCAGGTTGCTGGCCCGGCAGTTCCACACGAGCTTGCGGGTCGTGGGCGATGCGCTGTCGGCAGACGTGTCGGATTGGCAAGACGAGCTGGAGCGGTTCTCGCGGCCGGCCAGCAAACCAAATGACGATACCATCAAGGCCACGCCCGCGAAACACGTCGCGCCCGCTCGTGAACAACTCTCGACCCCCAAACGCTCTACCCGCGCCTTCAATCCCGAGGAAGATTTCGATGCCGACGAGTATTACAGTTCAATGGCCTCGAAGAAATAAAAAAAGGGTGCGGCGCAAAAGGCCGCAAAAAAAGAGGGTGAGATGGCGACGACAAACCGAGACCATGGATGCGTGCGCGCGGCCGCGGGAAACGGGGGAGGAAATATCGCGGCCGGCGACGTGGTATCGTGCCGGGGTACTTAAACTACTCCGATTTCCATGGAGATCATGACGGCGTTTTGGGCTAACAATGGCTTTTAGTGGTGCTTTAATGGGTCTGTCAAAACCGACGGGTGAAGGCACGTGGACGGATCCCGTGCCGAGTATCAGGGTTGATGATGCGACACGACCAACGACTCTTCTACATGGCGAATCCCGCGCTGAACCGGGAGCTCGCCACGAGCGAGCTGGTCGAGGCGGCGGCGCTGAGCATCTCGGACGACAAGGTGTTCTCCAAGATGCTGCTGTTCGGCCCCTTCAAGACCTCCTTGTGGGCGGACGCGGTCGTGACCATCACGTTCCCCGACCCGATATTGCTGGAACTCGGCAAGGTCGGGGACCGGGACCGTGCAGATGTCTTGCGGCTGCAGCAGCTCAAGGTGCTCGGGGCGCTGGACGCGGCGGTCAACTACCTCAAGACTGGGTACCGCGTCCCGCACGTGAGCGATGATTTCCGGCACGCGATCAAGATAATGCGGACCACGGGCGAGTCGGAGAACAACGGGGAGGTGCTCGTCGAGGTCGTGAGGCTGACCGTGAACCTGATCGACTTCGACAGCATCGGCCTGCTGAAGGACCTGGCCGCGACGCTGCTCCGGGCCGACGCGCTGCAGCTCGCCCGCGACATCCAGATCGTCGTGAACGTCCGGGGCAGCATCGACAAGATTAACATCGACGGGGAGCTGTTCGACGGGAAGGCCGAGCGGCGGCCGGTCTCGACGTGGCTGACGCTGGAGCACAAGGCGGAGGTGCTCGCGTTCTTCTCGCTGCCCGAGGTCGCGGCCATGGTGGCCGAGGGATGCCGGGACAAGCTCGTGACGTGCGACAAGATGAACAAGGGGGCGGCGGTCGAGAAGCGGGCGAACCTCTCGGAAGGGAATCCCATCACGATCATCGAGCCCGGTGACGTGCCGGGGCTGGTGGACGCGATGGATTTCGGCGCGTTTTACCCGAACGTCGAGCGGAACGACGGGCTCATCGGGCGGCTCGTGTGCGACCTGGACATGGGGCACGGGTTCACAGGGCTGCTCGGGCCGCAGCGGGCGTGGGAAGCTGAGATCGGCGTTTACTATCGGCGTTTACTACACTTGAACAGAAATCCCGGCTGGAAGGCTTTTCGTAAGAGCAGTGAAAGAGATATCATTTATGAGATATTGAATAGGCTGCAGAAAAGAGTCTATCAAGAAAATTCATTACAAAACCTCGATATACCCATCTCCATAGTCTCCATTACTTTGAATCCTTTTCTGGCTCTTGGAAAGGAAGATACCCTGCAAGATAATCTTAGCGGTCAAATGTATTACAATTACACGACACTCTCCAAGCAAAATCTCTTGGGACAAGTGCCACGCCTTCCTGCGAAATGTCTAGGTTGTGGAAATCCTAATTCAAGCGAATTAGCTCCCTTGAACAAGTTTTCTTTCTCTTATAATTCCGGTGCTCGTACTTTTAACGAATTGACGATACCGTTGAATGGATATTGGTGCAAAGAAAAGAGATATCATCTCTCTGCTTTTAAGAGGAAATCTCGTACAATCAAGCCATTATGGAGATGTTTAAGCAAGATAGTCAGATGGCGGGACACTGCGATGTTCAATATAAGTTGGGCGCGTAATACATTCTGGTTAATTGGGATCAAGCGACTATTCTACGGCTTCAATATCAAGTTGAATCGAACCCCAGACGCTAGAAATTTGTTTACAATAATTACGCATACTCAAGACGTGGCAGACGAAATAATGGCATTAAATACCCAATACGTGACTCATAAAATCATCATTTCGACTGCAGTGATCTCCCTTGGGCTGCTTGAAACCGCTCACGACGCGAATAAACCACGCCTTAATCAAGAACGCATAGTTTCCTCGGGTGTGAAGGAAGCCATCGACAACCCCTCGCTCACGATTATTAACGGGGGTGATGCATTTTGGTACGAGCAATATAGCGTGTGGTTCATTGGCGGATCTGCCGCGCGTTGCGGTGATATCAATGATTCACAACAGAGTTGGTTTCAGACGACCGTGAGTGCGCCGTTTAACCTGAGCTTCTCGTGGAAGGTATCATCAGAACAATATTGCGATTATCTTAGCTTCTACATCGATGACATTTATGTCAATCAGATCTCAGGCGATATAGAATGGCAGAATGTTTCAATCGAGGTCGCAGGAACTGGATCACGTACGTTACGTTGGGAATATTCGAAAAACAGCTTAACTAGTTGGGGATCGGACGCCGGCTTCGTCGATAGCGTCCAGATCGGAGCGTATATTATTAAGCCACGGAATTTCAACGTCTGGGATCCTTCTGCATCAACCCAATGGTATACGAATGTGTATTACTATATCCAGTGGTCTATGTCGCCGAATATCCTAACCTCAATCGACATCACGTTATATAAGGGTATGAGCGCGGTAGCGACTATCGCATCGGCCATCTCCTCGAATCTCTATGGCTACAATGATTACTACTGGCACGTGCCGACCAGCATTGTTGCAGGCAGCGATTACCATGTTCGGGTCGCAGATCATTACAATATAATCGACTTTGACGATTCTTCTGACTTTACCATCAACAACACGAAGACCATCAGCATCTTCTCACCAACAAACTCGACCATTTGGCTTGTAGCCCAACAGCACAACATATATTACCAAGCAACGGGACTCAGCTCAGTTGACATTGACTTGTATAAGGGCGGCGGGATGGTAACATCGATTACCTCTAACGTTAACTCGAATAATCCCACATATTGGTGGACGGTTCCAAAAACGCTCATGTCTGGAACGGACTACCGGGTCCGCGTAATGGAACACGGCAATGCATCGGTGTACCGCTTCTCAGATTACTTCACGATTAATGCCACCAAGACCATCGACGTCATCTCGCCCTCTTCCGGGTGTAATTATTGGGTTGAATATAGGTATTGATTAAGTCCGTAGATCCAATAAATCTACTACATTCCTTTTCTTTATAAACATGAGCTTGTTTTTTTCGTTCGATGGCAAGATGAGAGCAAGTGAAGCCAGATGG
>JAUQYZ010000130.1 GCA_030587475.1 Candidatus Sigynarchaeum calidifontis | reverse complement strand
TAACTTGTCACTATCAATTTTCCAAGTCGCGGGAAGGATTTTGATGCAAAGCACTCGATTTCAGTGCCGACGATATTTACTAGTTGTAACATTCATTAATGGAGAGAAATTGCAATCCGTGAAGAAATAACGTGACCATGGGCTCGATACCAAAAAATCCAAAAAGTTGCCTCGAAAAAATCACGAATCGTGAATTACGACTTGAAATGCACATTTATCGAGGAGTATTTAAATAATATCTTTGAAAGTCCAGTTAAAAAAACTTTGCCAGGAGATGTGTCATGGCGACGTGCTCGCGAGGAGGATTTCACTGCAAGTGAAAACTCTCACTGCAAGTCGAGGTCGAATCGTTAAATTGCGTGGGGTGCAGCATATCATGCATGCTAGCCAGAAGATGATCAGCCCATGCAAGAGTTCAGCCCTGCAGACGCGGAAGGCATCGTGAAGGCATTGAGTTATCCCCGGCTTCCGGGATCCCCCGGAGCGGCGAAGGCCGTCTCCGACATATCGTCGATGTTCGAAAAAATCGGCATGACGTTAACCAAGGAAGGTTTCCTGGCCTCCACGGCGATGTTCGGCCGGGCCCTCGAGCTCGAGATGGCATCCACGATCGCCATCGCCGCCGTGATGGCCATCGTGTCGCACGTGGCGCCGGCCTTGAACTTGTTCCTCGTGGCCGGCACCGCGATCGCCGTCATCGTCGTGCTCAACATGCTCAGCGCGGGCAAGAGCAGGCCGACCACGCGCGGCGTGCCCACGTTTAACCTGTCTTGCGCCGTCCCGCCGCTCAAGAGCAAGCGGGGAACGGTCCTCTTCATGGCCCACCACGACACGAAGAGCCAGTCGCTCACGGCATTGCAGCGAGTCGCGTGCTTCGTCGGCTGGGCCATCACGCTGCTCGAGGGGCTGGCCTTGTTCGCGATCATCGGCATCATCGACATTACCACGTCTGGCACGTCCCTGGAAGACCAAGCCCGCGGCACGATCGCCACGCTCAACCTGGTCGCGGTCACGAGCGTGGTCGTCCTTGCATGCTTTACCATCCCGCTCGCGCTCAACAAGGTCGGGAACGAGTCACCTGGGTCGCTGGACAACGCGTCGGGGGTGGCGGCGGTTTACATGCTCGCCAAGGCCGTGAAGGCAAACCCGTTCCATCACCTGGAGGCCCGGTTCTTGATAACCGGCGCGGAAGAGCTCGGGCTCTTCGGCGCGAAGGAATACCTGGCGAAGCACGGTCCCGAGCTGCCCCCCGCGTCGACGTGGGTTCTCAATTTCGACACGATGGGGAGTATCGGCGGTAAAGTGGAGGTGCTGGAATCCATGGGTTTCCCGGTTCCCCGGAAGGTGAGCCCGCTGCTGTTCGGCCTCGCTCGCGACGCAGCAAGCAGCCTCGGGCACGAGTTCAGCAGGATATACTTGCCGATCGGCGCGGCGACCGACCGGATGGTGTTCTCGCGGAAGGGGATCGAGGGCATCGACTTCGGCTGCCGGCGCGGCGCGTCGGTCATCCACACGGGCCGCGACGCCCCCGGCATGCTCGATCCTGCCCTGGCGGCCAAGGTCACCGCGGTCGGGCATCGTGTGGCCATGCGGCTCGATGAACGAGCACAGAAAGCGTGATCTATCTTTGTTTTCGAAACAGATTTCGATCCGGAAGGACGTGAACGACTGCCTAGTCCAGGATATCTTTCAATCGCTTTACTTCTTTGGGATGGATCGTGGCGACATCCTTATTCTCCCACGGGTCTGCATCGAGATCGTACAAGCTCGCGGTCCTGTTAGCATGGAGCACGAGCTTGAACCGGCCGTCCGACGCCACGCGCCAGCCAACCTTCTTGGACCCGATGATGCCCTCCCGGGCGTGTAGCGCGGACACGACGTGGTCGCGGTGGCGGTCGGCCTTCCCCTCGAGCACGGGTCGAAGCGACTTTGAATCCACGGCCTCGGGCATGGCGAGCCCGGCGTAGTCAAGGAACGTCGCGGCGAGGTCTTGCAGCTCGACCAGCGCCCCGGCTATGACGCCCTTTTTAATGCCGGGCCCGGCGATGACGAGCGGTACCCTCACCGACCCCCGCTCGGGACGTGACTTCCCGTATTTCTTGAAATCGCCGAGCATCTCGCCGTGATCGCTGGAATACACGATGATCGTGTTGTCCAGCTCGCCGCGCCGCGCCACCGCGTCGATGATGAGCCCGGCGTTCCGGTCGATGTTCTCGATCATGGCCGCGTAGTTCTGTCGCACCTTTTTCTCGGCACCAGCGGCGATTTTCGACCCGCGGTTCGGGCCGGGGAACTTCACGTCCTTCCACGCGTCCCGCATGCGCCGGGTCACGTCCCACGGCTCGTGCGGGCACACGAAGTTGACTTGCAGGAACCACGGCTTGCCCGCGGGAAATCGATTGATGATGTCCAGCGCGTTACGCGTGACCCAGTTGTCGCAGTAGGCATCGTCGGGCAGCGGCGTGGGGCTGCTGTCCAGGGGAAGGCCGAGATATTTCCTCGCCCGTCTCGCGAAATCCTTCACGTGCACCATCATGAGCCCCTTGTCGTTCAAGTACCGCATGTACGGGCAGTTGGGGGTCACCTTGGTCGGGTCCGGGTACCGCTTCCGCCTCCCGTCCGCCGGGTCGACGTAGGTCGTGCCGCAGCGGATCGCGTCGTGCTTGCCGCCGTTGTCGATCACGTAGCCCTCCGAAAAGCCGAGCGCCGCGTGCTTCGGCACCCAGCCCGTGCCGGCGAAGTCGTGGTCGGGCTTGCGCAGGTCGAGCTTCCCGCAGCTGCCGACCGTGTAGCCGTTCTCCTTGAGCACCGTGTAGAAGGTCTTGAGCTCGAGCGGGTGGTTGTACCCGTTGCCCTTCACGCCGGTCTTCTCGTACCGCAGGCCGGAGGCGAGCGACGAACGCGCGGGCGCGCACAGCGGTGACGGCGTGATGCAGTTGTAGAACGTGACGCCCTTCGCCATGAGCCCCTCGATCACGGGCATGCGCAGCGGAAGGCGGGACATACCGAACCTGGCGAGCACGTCGTCGGGATAAGGCATCCAGTCGCCCCGGTGCTGGTCGGGAAACAAGAGCAAGATGTTCGGTTGTCGTTCACGGTTCATGGAATCCCTCTTGAACCATTTTCCGTATTGTGTTCGGTAGGAGAATATTTAACAATGAGCAAGAGCGCGACTCGTTTTAACGACGAATGATGATACACCTCATCTTGTTTTTGCCTCGTTTTAAGCATTTGCTTGAATCTTTATGCTGTAATTCGAGAGATCTGCTTTGAAATCGGCGCCGGCCATTCTTTTCAAGTATACTCTTGCACGATAACGATGTCTCATCTTTAAACGTGGCTTCAATTCAGCGTCGTTCCGCATCCGCATCACGGCACGAATCCGCCCATCTAGGCGCTTGACTGACCGCTGCCCGCCGAGGAA
>JAUQYZ010000046.1 GCA_030587475.1 Candidatus Sigynarchaeum calidifontis | reverse complement strand
GCGTTCTATTACTCGCCGGATCCAGCAAACCCGTCATCGATGGGTATCCCACACGCGGGGTGACACCGACGGCATGGCACGCGCGACGTCAACGTGAAAGACGAGCAACGTGGAGATCCCCCTATCGATAAATAATAAAGCAACCAGCTCGTTATTACGAGTATAAAACGCTGGCGTGCAAGACCAACCGAAGCTCGATGGTGTAGTGGCCCAGCATCTGGGGCTCTGAACCCCGGGACGCAGGTTCGAATCCTGCTCGAGCTATATCTTTTTTTATCCATCATCGAATACCATGCAGAATGCCGGGTTAATATAACGCAATTGATTAAAACCATGAATAGCACGCGATGATCATGAACGTCGACCCGGGCAAGATTCTCGATGGGAAGGCTTGCAGCCAGGAGTTGAAAGAAAAGCTCAAGCTGCGCATCGCGGCGCTGGCGAAAAAAGGGATCGTGCCAGGGCTGGCAACGGTGCTCGTCGGTGATGATCCCGCGTCGAAGGTGTACGTTGCCAACAAGCACAAGGATTGCGCGGAGGTCGGCATCAAGTCATTCCACATCAACCTTCCTGCTTCGACGAGCGAGAAACAATTGCTGGAGAAGCTGAAGGGATACAATGAGGATCCGGCCATCCACGGGATCCTCGTGCAGCTCCCCTTGCCAAAGCAGATCGACGTTGAGAACGTCTTATCCTGCATAGATCCCCGTAAAGATGTCGACGGCTTCCATCCGCAGAACCTGGGTAACCTCTTCCGTGGCAACGGCAAGCATTTCTTCACGTCGTGCACGCCGGCTGGCGTCATATATCTTCTCAAGTGGGCTAAGATTGACTTGCGAGGGCTGGACGTGGTCATCGTGAATCGCTCGAACATCGTGGGCAGGCCCCTCGTCCCCTTGTTCTTGAAGGAAAACGCGACCGTGCAAGTGTGCCACACGGGAACCAGGGACCTGGCCGGCCATTGCCATCGAGCTGATCTGGTCGTTACAGGAACCGGCAAGGCCAGGATGTTCACTCAAGAATATTTCAAGGAAGGATCCATCGTCGTGGACGTGGGCATGAATCGGACCGAGCAAGGACTGTGCGGGGACGTGGATTTCGAGACCGTGGTAGGCAAGGTTGCCAGGATTACCCCCGTGCCCGGCGGCGTGGGCTTGATGACGAGGGCAATGCTATTGTTGAACTCGGTCATGGCAGCAGAACTATAGAGTCGTGGCACGGGCGAGCGGGTTTAAAATAAAGTTTTTTTATAAGGCAGTCTCATCCATCGTGTAAACATCCTTTTCCTCAACCCTCCGAAAGACGAGTGACATGTCCGAAATCGAAAAGATTTGCGTTCATTTCAAGGAAACTGGTAAAGTCGGCAATTCTGGACAAGCATTATATTACTGCGATGCCCGTGATCTCGTCCTCGGCGAGGATGCGAAGCTATGCTTCGTTTGCAGCGAATATAAGCCAAGCAAGACCGATTTTGACGAGAAAATCCGTCAAAGCATAATAGATTATCTCAACGGGAAGCGGAAGCGAGAAGGCATGCGCTGGAAAGGGGGCAAGCGATCCGGCAGGTCATCCTCGTCCCGCAAATCCCGCGATGATTACGAAGAGGACGAGGAGGAAGAATCCGAGGGCGAGGAAGTAGAGGAGTCAGAGGAGGCCGATGAAGGCGAGGAGGCCGATGAAGGCGAGGAGGGCGAGGATGCAGATAGAGAGAGAAAGAAGACCGATAAGAAAACAACATCCAGGAAAAAGCCCGTTAAGGCCGTGAAGTCTTCCAAACCGGCCAAGGAGGTCGCGCTCGAGAAGGAGGACCTTGAACTGTATGAGCTTATCAAGAGCAAGGGGGACGAGGGCATCATCCAGATGAACATCAAGGACGAGAGCAAGCTCCCGTCCAGCAAGATCTCGAAGATCATCTTAAAACTCAAGGATGCGGGGCTCATCGTTAAAGAAATAGCCAAGGTAAAGGATAACAAGGGGAAAAGCGTCGTCACGAACTTGATCAAGGCAGTAAAGAAATAACCTCGCAAGAAAACAGCCGTTAAATCACGCAGAGGGCTGTAGTTACGCATTTCTTTTTCTTGTTGTGCAATTATCTCTCTCAATATTCGGGCACGTCGAGGTAATCCGCGAGGAACTCGTGGAACGGCGCGAGCTTGAGCATCGTCTTCACGCGCTCCTTCAAGAGCTTGAGATGCCGGTAGTCAGTACTCGTGAGGGGCTTGCCCTGCTTTTTCTTCATCAAGGCTGCGAGTTCTTGCTTGGTGAGGAGGGGCGCGTCCGGGTGGAGGGAATCGTGCTGCTTCGCCTCCTTGATGAAATCCGCGATGTCGGTGAACTTCAGCACCTCCTTGCCGCCTTCGGAGGGCGGCATGAGCGAACGATCGAGCAAGACGAGGTTGGCGATCATTTGTTTCGCCGTCTCGATGTCTCCCCGCAAGTACGTGCGACCTCGAATCCAATCGGCGAATCTTTCGAAGGCAGTGACGAAATCCTCGCTCACGGGGGCAACATCGGCTTTCTTAGGCAACTTGAGCCGCTGCTGCGTTGGCCCTTGGGCCAGGTTTTTCTCGTCGAGCAAACGCTTAAGTAAAGCGATCTTCATCCGGTCGTGTATCTGTGTGGACTCTGGCAACGGCTGGTTTTTACTTGGATTATCGTCATCCCTTGCTTGTTCTTGCACGGGGGTGGCCTTCTTCGTTTTGTGGCCAGACTTCAAGAATTCATCGAGCGACATCAAGTCCTATCTCCGAGTCGTCGTTAAAAAGGAAATTTGTTAAGTTATTAGTGCCATGCTATCCCGCGTCGCCACGTCAGATGCGCTTCCAGTGGGCAAGGATCGCCGAGCCGACTGGCTCGTGGAAATAGGCCTCCATCACCTGGCATTTTGCCATCAACAAGAAGAACAAGTTATCTGTCTTTGGACGGTCAGATAAGGCTTCAAAATTACCTTGCCCCTTGGAAATGATGATGTCGGCCGCCTTGTACGCGTGGATGAGCTCGGGCGATGCCTCGTCTAGAAGCAGCCCGGGTGATTGCGTGCCCTCGATGATCGTTGCCAGGTCACCGATGCCAGCAGCCTTCGCATCATCCAAGGTTGCATCGTTGATGATCGGGCCAGCACGGACGGAAAAGAACACGTTGATCTGGAAATCGCGGGTGATTTCCTCGAGGAACAACTTGTCAAAAAAAATTTCGCCCGCGTTATCGGCGATGTAAAGCAGCGTCCTGGCTCGGGCAAGCTCGGCCTTCAACGCGTCGAAGTGGTCGACAGCCAGCCGCAGCGAATCGATCTCGGCTTGAAGGTTGTAGTGGTGATCCGTCCCGAGGTCCATCAAGTTCCCGACGATGGCGACGGTCGCGGCGGTCCTAAGCCGGTCGGTGCTGGCCATGACCTTTGCCTTCGCGACGGGATACAGCCGCCGGGCCTCGTCGTTGGACCGCTGCTTGGCCTCCTTGTAGATGTCCGGTTCTCCCAAGTATTCTGCAATGAGCGCGTACACGTCGCGACCGGTCTTGGCAGGTAGCTGCTCCATGATCCGGTCATCCTTCAAGATGGCCATGACGTGGTTTAACAAGCCTTTTTTGTCCATGCGGGAGAGCCGGCGACCGTTGGTATCCACTACCCGCAGTGCCTGGTTTAGAAAGCAAGGGACGCAGTTGACGTGAAACTTCAAGCGGGACACCCAGCAACGCGTGGTGGAGAGTTGTAACTCTCGTGTTCGTCCAATACATATTATGTAGCTGAACCGGGATTTAGAACTATCTGTCACCGGGGCGTTAATACGTGGCGATGCCACGATCTACCCTTCCGGGGAGGGTTTTTGCCCATTAGTACCTTGCAACGCCCTTTCTTTCCGGTCCGACCATTCCCTCAAGGTTCCTATAAGATCAGCGTATTTATTCCCATAAAGGAAAGAAAATACGTTGATTATCATGTGTGCAACTCCGAAGCCGGAGTCGGTTCAAAAAAATGCCTCCAGGCTTGAGCCAGTTCGAAGGTTTGCCTACATCTGCGCAAGATGTAATTCATGCAAGTTTCTTTATCATAATGGACAGCCTGACACTTACATGGATTGCTGCCCAGCTGGTTCGTATTATTTTTTCGAACCCTATTGGGCGAGTGGTAAATGCTTGATAGCACGTGCCCTCCTCGAAGGAGAATACGAGATGACCGCGTCGACGGTGCAAAAGATTTATTCGTGCATCTTGTGCGGCGCGTGCGAGCAACAATGTCAACAAGATGTTGGCGACCACCTGGTCGAGGTCTTCGAGGCGCTGCGGGCCGAGGCAGTTGAGAATGGCCTTGGCCCATTACCCGCGCATAAGGCTTTCAAGGAGAACGTTGACAAGGTGAGTAACCCGTACGGCGATCCCGCTGACCAGCGATTCGCCGAGGATCATGTCAAGAAACACGTGAAGGACAAGGCCGAGGTCGTGTATTTCATGGGATGCACCGCTGCATTCCGGGAGAAGGATCTCGTCAAGCACACGATCTCCGTGCTCGAGAAGCTGGGAGCGGACTTTGCGATCCTCAAGGACGAGATCTGCTGCGGCTCCCCGTTGATAACCACGGGCCAGGTCGACGCGGCACGATCCCTTGCGGAAAAAAACATTGCCGCCGTGACGAACGCTGGCGCGAAGGTCGTCGTCACGTCGTGCGCGGGCTGCTTCCGCACGTGGGCAACACAATACGAGAAAAAATTCGGCTTCAAATTGCCGTTCAAGGTACAGCACCTCACCGAGTACATCAAGGACAACATCAAGAAACTGGCGTTCAAGCCCTCGAAGCCACGGATCAAGGTCACTTATCACGATCCATGCCACCTCGGCCGCCATGGTGGCGTGTACGAGGCCCCGCGCGATGTCTTGAAGAGACTGCCCGGCGTCGATCTCGTCGAGATGCCGCGCAACCGGAAGAACGCCTGGTGCTGCGGCGCCGGGGCGGGCGTGAAGTCAGCCATCAAGGATCTTGCATTGGAGACGGCAAAGAAACGCATCACGGAGTCCGAACAGACTGGTGCAACAGTCATAGTAACCACATGCCCGTTCTGCGAGCGGAATCTCAATGATGCCATCAAGGCATCTGGATCCAAACTCGTTATAAAGGACATCATAGCCCTGGTCGACGAGATGGCCTAGTAGAAAATTCAGCTCCTTCTGTTTTCGTGAACTATTCATCAATACTTTTCTTTCTCGGTACAATGTCTCAATCATCGACGATGAATGCCACGAAAGCACATACCCGCATCGACACGCTCGTCCCGAAGGGGATGCTCCGTGACCTGCCAGGTTGGTCGATTGCCCCGGTTCCCGCGTGCTACGGGGGCGACCCGCGATCCCTGACCTTCTGCTGCCACCCGGGCCACGCGCTCACGTTCGCCGACACTTGCCAACGTGATGCCTTGCTCGAGAAGGTGGGCCTGTCCAAGGCCGATTTTATCCGCATCAAGGACGCGTTTTCCAAGGCGCATGACTGGGATGACGACCGCACGTGCTTTGGAAGCTTGTCTTATTGTTGCATGAGGGCAGGTGGCTGCCCGGGGAACCGCGACCAGGTGCTGCAAGAGAAATACCCGAATAAAAGCTGGGAGGAGGTAAAAACGGTGTATTTCTCTACCAAGCAAAAGTTGAGCCTGGAATTGCTCAAGGCGTGTAGCAACAAGGCACTCGTCCAGCCATTCATCGACATCGAAGAGTCGAGGTGATGCGTTCGTGGAACCGGCAAGTAACGGAGAAAAGGAAGGGCCCGCACCAGCGAAAGCCAAATCGAACAACGCGCCACGCATCGTGCTTGGCGTGGCGCTTCCCGTCTTGATGCTAGGATTCGTGTCCTTGTTCACTGACATCTCGTCGGAAATGATCATCCCCGTGCTCCCGGATTTCGTCACCGTCGTGCTTGGCGGCACGTTCGTGAGCCTCGGTTTTATCCTCGGCGTGACCGATGCGATCGCCAACGTCATCAAGGGTCTTTCTGGTTGGCTCTCCGAGCACATGCGGGGCCGCAAGAAGCTCATCATCGCGGGTTACGCCTTGTCGAACGTGGTGGCGAAGCCGCTCATCGGCTTCCAGACGTCCGACGTGACCGTGGCGCTGTTTCGGGTGCTCGATCGCATCGGCAAGGGCATCCGCACCTCGCCCCGCGACGCGCTCATCGGGTATTACGGCGGCAAGGATAAAACAGGGAAGGCGTTCGGCATCCACCGGTCGATGGATAACCTGGGTGCCGTTTTCGGGCCGCTCCTCGCCGCGCTGCTGCTCGCACTTGCGTTCACGTCGCAATGGGTCATTATCCTCTCGATCATCCCGGGCATTATCGCCGTCGCGTTCATTTTCTTCGTCAAGGATATCAAGCAAGAACCCGCGATAGATGTGGGCGTTAAATCGAGCGCTAATCCCGAAGTAATCTCGCGCCGCTTCATAAAGACCGTGGCAGTGCTTGCAACCATCGAGTTCGCGAGCCTCAACTCCGGCTTCCTTATCGCTCGTGCAAACCAGTTCTTCGAGAGCATCGTCGGCCGGGGAACCAGCCTCTTGATCGGCTCGGTTCTCTTTGCTGTCTTCAACATCGTGAATGCGATCGTCTCGATCCAGGCAGGCAAGCTGTCCGACAGGGTCGGGCGGAAGAAAGTCATCCTTGTTGGCCTGGTCTTGCTTCTCGTGGCCACGATCGTTCTTGCCATCCCCTGGCCAACCGATGCATCCTCCTTGACGTTCTCCGTCGTAATCATGTGTGCGGACTTCGTGATATTCGGCGTGTACATGGGCATGGTCGACCCGACGAGCCGGGCAATGGTCTCCGATTTATCCGAGAAGAAAAAAGGGCGTTCCTACGGCCTCTACTATCTCATCGTGGGAATAGTCTCGCTCCCGGAGGCCATCATCTTCGGGCTGCTCTATGAAAAACTCGAGTTCACGATTGCATTTTCGTTCTGGAGCGTGCTCCTCGTCGCCTGCATCCTGGTCTTCGCGTTCGGCGTCTCGGAGACCCTCCCGGCCCTGGCAAAGAAAAACGCGTGATCATGCTATCCCGTTTAAAAGATAAATTGCCTTGCTAACATGTGCTGCTCGAGCGGAATCGAACATGCCCCCGAAACCCGTCCCCTTGCCCACCGCGATCGAGACCACCGCATCGTGGATCGTCACCGCGCGTCACGTCGTGATCTTCACCGGGGCCGGCATCTCGACGGCGTCGGGCATCCCCGATTTCCGAGGCCCTGACGGCGTTTGGACCCGTCGTGACAAGGGATTACCACCTCCGGGCTACAAGGTGCCCGCGGACCAGGTGCGGCCGAATGCAGGACATGTAGCCATCGTGGAACTTGAAAAGCTCGGCAAGGTGCAATATCTCATCAGCCAGAACGTCGATGGCCTGCACGTGGAATCAGGGTTTCCTGTTAAAAAGCTCGCGGAACTCCACGGAAACAAGCATCTGGTCAGGTGCATTGCGTGTGATGCTGTTTTCAAGAAGGCGACGGTCGGCTGGAACGAGCTGGTGCACGGCAACGGATATCGCACCGATCACGAACGCCCGAACCAGCCGCGCTGCCCCGATTGTGGCGGCCGCCTCATCTCATCCATCGTGAACTTCGGTGATCCTCTTCCCGAAAAAGATCTCGGGGAATCCGTGCGCCATTCGGAGCACCTTTGCGACCTCTTCATCGTCCTCGGTTCTTCGCTCGTCGTGAACCCGGCAGCGCACATGGTCATGCTCGCGAAGAATCGCGGCGCGAAGCTCGTGGTCAACAACAAAGGCAGGACGCCCTACGATGACGTCGCGGACATTCTCGTCCCGAGTCCCATCAACGATTTCTTCCCGCCCGTGGTCTCGCGCGTTCGCGAGCTTCTGAAACGGACGTGAATTAAGATCGGTTGCTTGTCCTAAACCCGTGCTTTTGTCTCGCGAAGGTAATGCCCCCAGGAGATGAGGCACAGAGCGAGCAAGCTGACCCCGAGGACGATCCACCAGATCCATGCAGTGGCGATCACGATGGCGAGTGTCGCGAGGAGCACCGCGATGCCGATGAGCCCGGCGGCCCTCGCGTAGGCGATCGCGCCCTTTTTTAAGTAATGGCAATCCGGGCAAGAAGCGTGGAACTGCTGGTTCTGCCGCGCCGTTATGGGCGAGCCGCACTCGAAGCAGAGCAGGTTTTCTCGCAAGACATTCACTACACCCGATGCATGTAGGCAGTTGATGCGGTAGATCAAGTCACGGTTGGTGAGGTGATCGAGGTTCACGGCCAGTTCCGTGCTGTTGATGTCGTGGGAGCGCAGCTCCTCAAGAAGCAAGGTATGCTCCTGGGCCTCTTGCTTCGCGTTCTTGATACACTCGTTGAAAACCGGGAAGGCGACGAAGGCCAGGATGATCCCAAGGATCATGTAGCCTGATTGGTTGCCGAGAAAGTCGAACACGGTCGACGGCCCAGCGGGGTCTAGCGGGACACCGGGGCTCATCAACATCTCCACGGTCCAAGCGATGTAAGAGATGAACGGAAGCAAGATCAAGGCCAGGGCTGCGATGATGGGCACGCTGCCCGCCAGCACGCCGATCTTCACCTTGGTCAAGCTCATTGTCATCTACCCCATTGCTTTCATCCAACCACCCGCAGGTCGATACTATTCCCGCATGGATCCTATGCAAGAATTCCCTCATCAAGGTTCCACAACCAAAACATATGCGCTCAATAGCAATATAAAGTAGACCGGTGAAGAGAAACCGGAAGCTCACAAGTACTGCTTGAAGAAGGCCGGCAACTTCTTGAAGATGAACTCGTGCTCAACGTCCGCGATGTCCCTATCGAGCCGTTCTGGATGTCCAGCAGCCTTGTAAATTTCGGCCAGCCGGTCGTAGGCCTTCGTCGTGTCCGGGTACACGAAGCAGTCGTCGCGATTGCCTGCCTCGATAAGTAGCGGCCGGGGCGCGATGAGGCCCACGACGTCGGGAATGTCGCCCCATTCGAGCAAGCCAGGCAGGTATTGTGCCCCGCAATAGTTGCCGAGGCCTCGGCGCGACATCGCATCGCCGAGGGTGCTCAAGTACCCGGAGATGCAAGCCACCTTGATGCGTTCGTCCAGCGCAGTGGTGTATGTCGTCATGGTGCCGCCGTATGACTTCCCGACCATGCCGATTCGCCCGCGATCGACCTGTGGCAAGGATTGGAGCACGTCGATGCTGCGCATGGCATCCCAGACGTTGAGCCCGAGCAGCGTGAAGCCAAAGTAGCCGAAACTCATGTGCAATACGTTGCAAGGATCCCGCCCTTTACGTGTATACTCGGGATCGAGGGCACGCTCGCCGAAGGCTCGCCAATCGGGCGCGATGACCACGTAACCAAGCTTCACGAGGTGTACCGCGGCTGCCTCGTAGTTTGGGGCACCGGGTGGGGAACCGTTCTTCGGCTGCCACGTCGATTGGTCAAACCCGATCATCTGGTGCTTGCCACTCCCGTGGCCGTGGGCACACAGGACAGCGGGCCGCCGCTCCCCGTGCTTGATGCCGCCAGGAACGAGCAATTGAGCCACGCACGACCCGAATGGTTCGGTGTCATACACGATCTTGCTCTGGATAAAGGGTTGTATCCCTGCTTCGACGAAATCGTTTATGGTCTCCTCTTCCACGACTTCCGTGCGGAGCGGCACGGCTTCGGGAAATGGCCCGATGAGCTCCAGCACCTTTTGTTTGAACCTTACCCTCCAGTCCTCGAACGAAGCGCCCGCGACGTAGGCTAAACGCCTCGGTGCACGTTCAAATCGCGCCCGGATCATGTCATATCCGGCAAGGAGCCGCTGCTTTGCCATGAATTAGCATCGACGCGGGAGCAAAAAAGGAATTCCGCAGTGGAATTATTACTTTCGATCCCAAAAACCCGCCTTACTTAGCGAGATCACTAAGTAAAAAACATCGTTTAAATGCCATCGTGCTAAAAACCAACTATCACAAATTGCGGATCCTAGATATCTATCCACGTGCATTTCTTTTGCATAATGTCCTTGCTTCGCCGCGATTCGCTCGATCGGTTTGTCTAATCCCATATGTTTCCATGGTGGCAAAGCTCCGAGTGATCTGCATCCCAAGGTAACCCGGTATGTCCAAGAACGGTGAGAATGGCCAGGATAGAGAGCCACTCTCTAAAGCGAAGGACTCGCGCGAGGAAGTCGAGCAGCAGATAAAGAGTATCGAATCGACGATCGAGAAGGTCTCTGAGAAGCCGAATGGCAAACCCGCGACCGAGCGTGTCGATGACCGGCTGCTCGCCGAGCTCAAGACCAGTATTGACCAATACAAAACGGATTTGCAGGATCTCGAAGCGGAAATCACGGAAAGGAGCGGGGAGTTGCGAAACGTCGAGGAGAGCTTGCGCCAATCTCGGGACGTGCTGGGCCAGAAGGAGAAAGATCAAGAAACCTTGAACGCCGAACTGAAGGTTTTGAAACTCAAGAAGGCTGATTTGGAACAAAACCTAACCACCTTTACAGCCCAGTTGGAAAATACCGCGAGGGATTTACAAACGAAGCAAATGGAATTGATGGTGGCTTCAGAGGCGATCAAGCACAAGGAGATCGACGGCTCGGAAGTACTCAAGGCGAATGAGGCTCTGAAAAAGGAGATCCAGGAGAAAGAAGCCACGATCAACGAACTTGACAACTCGATTTCGGCGCGGAAGGACCAGGTAGCGAGGTTAGAAGAAGAAATCAACAAGTTGTATGCAACCATCAAGCAAGCGAAGGAGCTACTCGAATCCACCACGTCATCTCGGGATCTAATAAAAAATGAAATTGTCCAGCGGGAGAGAAAGAAACAAGAATCGATAGAAGAACAAGTCAAGCTCGAAGCCCTTCTCGATAAAATCAATGATGAGATCATCGAGAAGGAAAAGCAGAAAAGCACCCTCGACGCGTCCATCGCGTCCGCGAATGCCAAACTCCCCGAGAAGCTCTCGATGGTTTCAGAGTTTGAATCGCGCATCGAGTTGATGAAAGCCAGATTGGATAACCTGAGCCAGCAAGTGAAGAGCCAGGAAAGCGTGGTGAAATTAAAGGAAGGCCGCGCGAACGAGCTAGGCGTGCTGACCGAGAAGAAGACTGCAGAGTTGGATGCGCAAGCGAAGCTGTTAAACGATCTAGACAAGGAATTGACGCAAGGAAACGAGAAGTACCAGAACCTCGTCCGCCTCAACGAGTCCATCGAGACTGCGATTACGAAATCTCGGAAGAGCGTTGAAGACTTGAAGGCAGAGCTCGAGAAACAAGAAAAAGTGTTCCAGGAGAAGGAGATGAGACTCCACCGTCTTGATGTGCTATCTTTCATTTACCGGCTTCTCAAGCTTGTTGGTGGTATTATGATGGGCGCAGGCATCATCTTCATCATCATCGGATTGAGCTATGCCTTGAATATCGTTGACCTTGGCTCGCTGAACAAGGAATTGCTCATTTACGTTGCATTTATCGGCGGGATTTTCATGCTCGTTGCGGGAATCTTCCAGTTGGAACGCACGTGAAGGAATGAGGTCTGGAAGATGCATGAATCACCGAATCAAAAGGAGCCTTTTACATACACCAAGAAGAGCGGTTTGCTCGGAGCGACGATGATCGGTGTTACATCGCTCACGGGCGCGGGTATCTATTCATTATTAAGCTACATGGCAGAGATCGCCGGTCCAGCCACATTAATTTCTTTCATAATCGACCTACTGCTTGCTTTTCTTATAGCGGGGTGTTATAGCGAGTGCGCGAGCCTTATCCCAGCGAGTGGAGGTGGATTCATCTACGTGGTTGAAGCTTTTGGCAAGAGGGGGGTCTATATTGGTTGGACTGTGTGGCTCTCGAACATGGCTTATGGCTCCTTGTGTGCTATAACCGCGGGCATTTTCGTCGGGAGCTTGCTAGGTATCTCGAATCCACTTATCATTCTCCCCATGGCTGCCGGTTTCGTTGTCTTGTTCACGCTATTCAATCTCCGTGGAGCTAAAACCTTGCAGACCATCCAAAATCCCATGATGATAGCGGTCCTTGCCACGCTCGTCATCGGGTCCATCTATCTCTTCATGCATCCGACCGGCCAAGCATTAGTTCCCTTCATCCCAAACGGATTCCCTTCAATCTTCATCGGAAGCGCCTTGTTTATTGATATCTTCATCGGATTCGAAGATCTTGCCTCGGTTGCAGAGGAGATCGAGCAACCCAAGAAAATCATTCCGAAGGCATTGCGATATTGCTTGTTCGTGGCGGCGATCTTTTACTTCCTCGTTATCTATGCCATGTTCTCGACCATGAGCATCGAATCGATAGAAGGCAGCGATCTCCCCTTCATGGAAGGCATGCGTGGGAACACCGTCATTTATACAATCGTGTTTCTCGGCGCTATTTTCACGCTATTGACATCCGTGGGAGTCGCAGTGATGGCTGCATCGCGGAACATCCAGGCCCTCGCCCGCCTTGATTTCCTCGACAGGCGATGGAGCGAAATAAATCCGAAACTTCAAGCCCCCGTGAATGCAATCTGGCTCTCGTGCGTGCTGACGATCGTCATCGTATTCAGCAACCAGGTCGACTTTATCGCATCGATATCAAATATATCATACATAATCTCCGTGGTCTTCATTGCGCTGGCGATCATCAAGTTCCGAAGAACGCGCGAGTATGATAAGGACACTTACAAGATGAAATACCACCCTTTAGGGCCTATGTTGACAATCCTCGTGTGTGTCTTCTTGCTGTTTTTCATCGACATCGATAGCATCTACCTGTCCATCGGATGGCTGCTCGCAGGATTCCTTCTCTACATCGTTTTCAGCAGCAAGAAGCGGGCCTATGGTGCGGTCTTTCTTGTTATGACCTTCTTCGTGTTCCTGGTATCTGCCATCGCCGGCTTTCTCATCATGATCGCGGGTTTCCTCGCATACTTGTTCTCGATCGCGAACCAGCGGTCGCTGTATCTGGCTCTTTCGGGCATTGGAATACTCTTCAGCGTCGTGTTGGTTCTCATGATCGGGGTTTTCTTGTATTTCGGCCATTACGTGTACATTATACCTGGCATCGCTGCCTTGAGCGACACCATCACCTATGCATTGCTCGGTAGCTTGATTTTATCATTTGTTGGTAATATCGTCGATTTGTCGCCAGTTGCCAGGCACATGACATTCCCTAAAGATGGCATGCCACGTACACCCCGAACGGGACACTATAGAGGATTGACACGCCGCGGGCGGGCATCGAACAGGTTATTCAAGATACTCAACGTAGGGCAAGTCATGTTTTCGATATTCTATTCGGTCTATGCAACGCTGCTTTTAACGGGCGTGATTCAGATCGACGAGATCGTGATCAAAGGAAATCCCATTGCCGGCGACGTGTTCACGTTCTTCTATACGTTGATCGTCGTAGCTATCGCCGCATCTTTGCTGATAAAGGGTTGGCTCGGTATCAGGTATATCAACGTTGGGGAGGAAAGCCATGCTGCCAACGCTCGAACTGCCCGGTCTATCAATCCGGCGGCGGACTTGTAAAACACACCAAGCCCCCGAGCGATGCGATGCGCGTTCCAGGGCCAGTCTTCGACTGGATGACCCGGCTCTTTACCTTGTATTTCTTGGCGAGGCCGAGCACGCGCTGGAGCCGCGGGTCGCCCTTGTTGGCGGCGTAGAATACCTCGGTCATGAGCACGTACTCGGGTTCGGGGCCGATCTCGTCCCGCAAGTTCTCGAATATCTGGAGGATCTCGTCGATCGTGAAGTGGACGCTCACGATGCCCGCCGGGTTGTTGATCACGGCGTCGAGCAGCTGGACGATCCCCTCGGTCTCTTGGCCGGTCGTGGTTTCGGTGATCGCCTTGAACGCTTGGCTCTTCACGAGTTCCACCGTGGAACTGACATCGCAGGCCGAGCCTTCGATGGCCACGATGTGGATGGTACGGCCCGACCCGGGTTTGAGCAAGTAGGCATGGTGCTTCTGGACGTGCGCGATGAAGTCTTTCGCGGTTTGGATTCCCTTCGGGCCGGCGACCACGATGCTTTTCACGCCTGTCAGGGAAATGGACTTCAACCTCGTCACCACCGCGTCGAAATAGTTGTACCGGGGGTTACTGGTCCCGGCGCTGCCCTTGTGCTCACAAGAGATGTCGCCCGATGGTACGATCGAATCGCTGTGCACTATCCAGAGCCGGGCGTGCCGCTCGTCAATTCCAGCGAGTATTGCGACTGGATAGCCGCGTCGAGAGCGACGTCGGTAATGTGTGCCAGGTATGGGGGATCACCACGGTTTATAGTTCATCGTCAAATGGAAGTGGGCTTCCCCGGCTTCGGTGGTCTCACGGGTTGGGAGGGTCTCGGTGCAGCCGAGGATCTCGCTGCTGGTTGCGAGATGATGGCTTGCACGCGCCCTACCCGCCCGTCCTGGAGCCGCACCTTGATGCCACGTGGGTGATTCGTCGAGTTCGTGAGAATATCCTTCACTATTCCCCTCGTGAGCTTGCCAGTCGTCTGATCTTGCTTCTGCACCACGTCTACCGTGGTGCCAGGTTTGATCTCCTTCCGAGCCGTGACGGGCATGGAATCAAAGAAGCTGTGCTAGAAAATAAACCGCGTGTATCTGTTCGGCTTATGAACCGTGTCGGAAAGGTCGAGATTGGTGAAATATTCGTTCCAAACTTGTTATAACGAAGAGTCCTTGTCGATCGGGAAGATAGCGCCCTCCTTATTCGTCAACCGTTCAGGAGATGCACGTCTTTTTTGGAGGAACCAGCCCTTGCTCCAGAAAGGGCTACCCGCCTTGTAGAGTGGTTTAAAAAGCTGAAAAACCTCTCTCGATTCCGCGTTACCAGGAACGGTATCCCGACCGCGTCGATACGTTTTTATAGAAGCACGTTCATATTTTAGGTGGGTTGGCACGACCGGATGCCAGACCATGATGAGTTATGGACTCCGGCCAGAAATATTCTAAAGAATAAGGTTGGCCATCGCTTGTACACGTGCTTCATGCTTCATTGTGCAAGAACAGAGATGCAACACCCCCGGTCATGTAACGCGATACATGATCGCGCGCACGAGCGAGATGCCAAGCTTGCACGCAAAGTGGAGTGAAACAAGATTTCGTTCGAAATGCAAGATCTACCCGACATCATACGGACCATCATCCTGGTGCACTTCAAGAAGGCCAAGTCCGGCCGACTAAAGCGAAGCAATATCAAGAACATCATTTCACGAATGTGCGCCAACATCTCTTGCTTAACCCAAGAAGACATCGATCGCACCTTGAAGGAGATGGTGCAAGAAAAACTCGTGGTCGTCGAGAACGACGCTGTCAACATCACGGGCAAGGGCAAATTGCTCTCGAAGGAATGGCACAATTTCCTCATGCGCAGCGAGCCCGTCATGGAGATCGTGTCGGGCATCACGGACGGCTCCATCACGTCGCTGGTCGTCATCCTTTCATCGACCTTCTTCGGCAAGTTGCCCTTTCAAATAGCAATGTTCGCTGCATTCCTCACGCTCTCTGCCGTGGCCATCACGAACTTCTCGAGCTTTTTTCTCGGTGGCATCACCGAGGAACTCGCCGATCTCGTCACGATGGAGCGCCTCATGAATTACAGCGTGAGCGATATACCCGACAAGCGCGAGCGAGGCAAGGCCCTCGATCTCCTCGAGAAGCTCTTCGACGTATTCAAGAACGATATCCGGAAGGAATCGATCGTTTCCGCCATTATTTGCGGATTGATGACGTTCCTGGCCGGGAGCATCCCCATCTTGCTGTTTTTACTGCTGGAGACCCCGTGGGACTTGATATTATCGCTGAGCGTGGTCGCAGTGGTCGCAGGATTCTTCCTCGTGCGGTACAGGTCGACCAGGTCGAGAGTTAATTGGAAGGTGACGCTGGTCGAAACGCTGCTCATCGTGGCGGTGGCAGTCATCGCCTCCATCGTGCTCGGACAGACGATATGACAAGCCGTGCATCACGGGGATCCACATTCAAAAACCATGGATTTCCGGCTCAACAAATACTTCCAGTGCTTTTTTAGGGGCTGTGGCACTCAATGTCATCGACCATGGATCGGATATTTGACATCGTCCAGATATCGCCAGCGAAAGGCCGGGGGGTGGTTGCTCGCGAGGCGATCAAGTGCGGCACCGTGATAGACGTCGCACACGTGGTCTTGATCCGCCCGGAAGAATGGGAGAAGATCAAGGTGACGTGCTTGTATGATTTCGCCTTCGAGTGGAGCGGCGAAGGGGCGAGCATCACGCACGCGCTCGCCATGGGGCCCGGCGAGTTCATCAACCATTCCTACGAGCCAAATGCACAATATCTGATGGATTATAATAACAAGCTGATCACGTTCACGGCGATCAAGGACATCGCCGCGGGGGAGGAGATCACCGTGAACTACAACGGCGAAGTCTGCAACAAGGACAAGCTCTGGTTCAGCCCGGTGGTATGACCGGCGAGCGCGCCATGTTGAAGTTCGCATTCACGCGAGCTTGGCGAGCCAGTCCTGGCATTTCTTCACTTTACCAGCAGCCCGCATGTAACCCTCTTCCAGCAGCTCTTGCTGGATCATCTTGGCCTTGTACACGCGGTCGCGGGCCTTGGCCTTGTCCCCGCTCTTCTCGAGCTCTTTCGCCTCTTCCACGAAAGCCTTGTAGATCTCCTCGAAGTTGCGAGCAAGCCTGGCGACCTCCTCGTCCACGTAATCCTTCATCTCCTCGTCCTGGAGCACGATGCTCGCGAGGAAGGCGAGGGTCTTGTCCATGTTCTTGTTCTCCTTGACCGAGACCTCGGTCACGCCGACGTCCCTGCCCGTGATGTCGGCGAGCCCGAGCGCGGTCTTGACCGTTTCGATGCTCCGCGCGTCCTCCAAGTCCACCTTGTTGGAAATGACGAGCAGTGGCTTCCCCTTGGCCTCTGGCTTGTCGAGGATCGACCAGAGCGCCGCTTTTGCCTCGGCGAACCGGCCAGCATCGGCCGCGTCGACCATGAACACGAGCAAGTCGGGATCAGCCCAATGGTCCATCCACGTGGACCGGAAGGCAACCTGGCCGCCGAGATCGTTGAATTGGAACTTGATGCGACCGAGCGCGATGCTCGTGACCTCGATGCCGAGCGTTGGAGAGTGTTCAAGGTATTTACCTTGTTTCAGGTAGTCTAGCAGCGTGGTCTTGCCCGCGCGGTCGAGCCCGAAGACGAAAAGCGATAACTTCTTTTCCGGAGGCGCGGCAGGAGCCTTTGTACCTGGCTTGGGAATGGCTTGCAGGAGCCGGGACAGGATCGATGGTGGCTTTTCGCCCGCGTCCTTCCGGCGCTGCTCCTCCATCTTCTTTCGCGCCTTCGCGACGAGCTTGTCGGCGTTCTTGATGTCTTTTTTGTTCACCTCGATACCTTTTTCCGCCATTTCATCAAGTACCTTGCGTGCCAGGCTGTAGTTGGACACCGCGGGGTACCACTTGCCCTCGGCCATGCACTCGTCGCCGCGCTCGAGAAAATGCTTGTATCCCGCCAAAAAGTGGCTCTGCTGGCCCTTTTCCATGATCTGGTCGCACCAGGATCGGTTGCTATGTCCCGTTCCGCCCTTGGCATACAAAAAGGTTTTTTAAAATGAGGTCAGATCAAGCGAACAGCTCGAAGAAGATGGTAGCCATCCCGACCAGCTCGCGGTCGGCGAACTTCGACGTGTCGCCCTTCACGACGACCCGCGTGCCTCCCGTCTCGTCGATGACCTCGCCGGTCTTCTGCTGGTATGCATAGAGCAATCCGTCGGCACTGTCGAAGATCTTGCCCGCCTTCACGTAGCCTTGTGACCCCGGCTCTTCATCGACGTGGCTTATCTTCCCGTCGCTCGTGATGTTGAGCACTATCTCCCCGTTCTTGTCCCGGATCGCGTCCGGGTCGATCTTGCCCGCCGGCTTCCTTTTCTTATCGAGCACGATGCCACCATCGATGAAACCCAGCGCCTTGCCGTGTTCGTCAAAAAGTTCAATCATCGACTCTCATCCTCGGCTTTCTTTCCAACGCGCAATCTTAAAAGATTTTCGGGCTACGTTGGTATGACGCCGACAAGAGGGCACGTCATGGACGACATGTATCTCGGCATGGATCCCGGCTCTTTTCCCATTCTGCCAACCTACATCGGAACGGCGATTATCTGCGGGGCGATCACGGCCATGCTGTTCAAGCGGTGGCGCGAGCGGCGCACGAGGGCACCGATGCTCTTGTTCCTCGCATTCGTCTCGTATCTCTCGTGCATCATCATCCTCGCCGCCGGTTTCACCGAGGTCGTCGTCACGGGACAAAAGATGGAGCTCTACAAGTTCTCGCTGGCGTTCGGGTACGCCGGTTTCATGGTCGCGCACGGGTTCTACATCACGTTCGCCTGGGAATTGTTCTCGTTGGAAAAGCGGAGCGCCCGCGGGTACATCGCCGCGTGCCTCGCCGTCGCCGTGCTCGCGGCGCTCCCGTGGAACCACTACGGCATGAGTCAAGAAATGTATTCGGATTTCAATCTCAGGCCATACTCGACCGTGGCGATATTGCTGCTCACGCTCGTGGTCGGGACACGCATCGCGTACCAGGCGTTCAAGGTGAGCAAGCGCTTGGATGACCCGGTCGGCAAGGCCGGCTTCGCGTTCATCGGCTGGTCGCAAGTCTTGATGATCGCCTTCTTCGCGTGCCTGGGCATCGACATCGTCGTCGTGGGGCTCACGGAATCCCAAGGTTACACGCCGTTCAACTTCATCGGGTGGTCTGCCGCCGTGCTGCTCTTCATCTTTTCCTACATCGGCCTCATCATGCCGGACTGGGTGAGGCGGCGCATCGCGGGTAACAAAAAGACGAGCAAGGTCGTCAAGCCATGAACATCATCGTATTCTCGCCACACCAGGACGACGAGGCGTTTTCCTGCGCGGGTGCCGTCGCCGGCCACGTCAAGCACGGGGACGCAGCGAACATCGTGTTCATGACCGACGGCCGCCTCGGCTTCAACGACGCGATCAAGGGAAAATACACGGAGGACCAGCTCGCCGCCCTGCGGCACGGCGAGGCCCTGGCCGCGGCCAAGGCAATGGGCGTCCCGGCGAGCCGCGTCAAGTTCCTCGGGTACCGGGACCAGGACCTGGGAAATCCCGGCCATCACGACGAGGCGGTGGCCAAGATACAGTCCTTGCTCGCCGAGACGAATCCAGCCATCGTTTATATCGCCATCACCAACTACGGCCACGTCGATCATCTCGCCACGTACTTCCTCGTGTTCGAGGCACTTCAGGCGGCCCGGTACGCGGGCGAGGCGCGCGTCAGCGTCCCGATCCCCTTCATCGGCAAGAACCGGCCCGCGCCAGGCGAGATGGCTGGTCGATTCGCCCGCGTGAACGAAGCATTCCCCGTCGCGAAGGAGATCAAGGTCGACGTCGCGGCCTCGATGGGGCAGAAACTCGCGGCGATCAAGGCGCACGAGTCGCAGATGGGCATGTTCGCGAACCTCGTGGATCCCGCCGATGACTTCGATACGGTCGCCAATGAAATATTCAACGACGTGTACCGGGACAAGGTCGAGGCTTTCGAGAGCCGCTTCCGGTTCCAGATTTGAAAACAGAATTTATCTGGCGGCTATTTTTTACTTCCGCTGCATTTTTTCGCTTTTTTTACCAGGTGGGATTCCCTCCCATGTCAGAATTAAAAAAAATCAAAGCCGCACCAACGAAGCGAGAGGCTAGATTTAAAAGCATTTATTCTCTTGTTCTCGACAATCTGCGGCAAGGCTGTTTTTGCCGCCGAGGCATGCATTGTTCCGTGAAAATATTAAAGGATGGGCATTATGGGGACGTACTACTCGTATAACTGTTCTATCTGCGGTATACAGATGGTCAACGTATCCACGCATCGCTATTGCTTGATGTGCTCGCGAAACTTGTGCAAAAAATGCATGAAAGGATGGTTCTGCCCGTCACACGCGCAGGAACTCCTTCCAGGAGAAAAACGAAAGATTCGAGTCTTGAACGGGCTCGGGAAGAATCTCATGTATTGGGCAATTTTCACGTTCATCGGCGTGTTGTTCTTGCTCGGTTGGGCGACCGGTACGTTCACCGCGACCGTAGCAAACACGACATTGGGCGGTACGATCGCGGGCGTGAGCCTCGGTGCCGCGGTCGGCGTGGGCGTCTTGAGCTGGTACGCCGGGACGAAACTGCTTGCTAAGGCCAAGGTGGCCGTGCTCGGTCGCCTGAACCACGGCCAGGATGGCCAGCCTAAAAACGTCCCGGCACAATAACGAACCAATTTATTTCTTTTTGTTCAGACGAAATATTGAAAACAAGAGATATTATTGAGAATTATCGGGCCAGCATTCTGCGCGAGCGGGAGCTCGTATTTCTGTACAACTTACAAGGCTGACGCCTTGTACATACACACCACCCGTGGTCACGTGCATAAAAGCGATGAAGTGTGTCCAGGCATCATTTTTATATATAGCAAAGGCGGGAATGTTGTTGGCATTGATGTGTTAGACTTTTTAAAGCGTCATGGTTTAGATTTGAATGATATCATCAAGCTAGACGCCGAATAGGTCGTACTCGCGGTCGTGAAATGCCAATACACGTGATGTTCACACGACACGCGCTTCAACAAGCGACGCTGCGAAGCATTAGTCTCGCGTGGTTCACACGGTTCAGCCAAATGGGGACGCTGTCTTGATAATAGCATATAAAACGTCGAAAATTACGAAGTATAAGTCTTATTTGAGATATCGGCTAAACCATCAGCGGTGAATCCCCGTGATGACTTCAATCATCACGTAGACGACTTTGTTGCTCGCGTGGTTTGACGGCGAGTCGGGCTCCCCGGCCGTGCTGTCACGGCTGCCGGGCAAGGCGGCGGGCGGTGGCAGGCGGCACCTCGACGACCTGCGGGCGGGCCGCGAGGGCGGCGGGCTTCCCGTCGGGCGCGTCGTGGGTGATCGGGTTACCCGGCGAGAGCGCGGCCAAGACCGCGGCGTTCGTCGTGTCGCTCATATGGGAGGGGCTGGACATCCCCGACGTGCGCGCGCTGCAAGTCTTCCCCGGGACTCCGCACTACCAGGATCCGGCCGCGTGGGGGCTCGGGGTCGAGCACGCGAGCGAGGTCGACACGGGGAACTTGCGACAAATGACTGCATGCATACTGCACACTTCCCGATGGAGCCTATGACCTTTTCACTGAAGACACTTCCCCGAGATCGACCGTTATTCTCCCCGATGTCGACGAATGCGTTTGGGAAAATATCGGTACCTTTAAAAAGAGAGTATTCTCTTCCCTATCTATGCGTTCATCTAAAGGGCACATGTTTCGCATAATTGCATTCTGCGCCATCATTGGGATAGCGACTGCAACCATCTTCGGAACGATATACTACTTGCAACTGGATCAATTACCCAACGATAACAATCCCCCCAACATTGAACCCCCGGCATACGAAAAATTGTATCTAGACCGGTTTATCCTTGACTTGAATGCGCTGTTCGATCTCGACAACTTGTCCGTTTATCAAACTCGTATGGACGCGATCGGAAACGCCTCATCTTCCAGCATGGCTCAAGTCATCTTTCCTTACCCGCATTACTTTCACAGTGGACACTATCCCGGGGTTTACATGTGGTATCTTCAAGCAAATAACCGTCACATACCGATCTCGCTGCCGATGGATAGCTGGCTCGTTGTGACGGGAGGACAAAACTCGACCAGCGCATACAACACCAATATTAACGGTTCAACAATCATTATCGATGTTCATGTGAGTTTATACTTGAATTATTACATACAAGTGCACCTGGGCCATGCTTGTATCAATAAAACCTTGCTGGAGCAGTGGGAACATGCAAGTCCAAGCCTGCTGTTTAACAGCAGTCTCAATGTAACAGCTATATACTTGCCAGCCAATACTACGTTCGGTTTTACCAACACCTATGGAGTGGATTTTCAGATCATCGACACGGGGCAACAAGAAGGTGCAGGGATGCATAAATATTCGCCCAATCCATGGTTTTATTTCACACAAGATGCTCGTGACCAGATCTGGATGCGATATCAAGGCCAATATGAAAGAATGAAACAGAGCGGACAGTACATTCGGAGTCGGTTAAACCATACCGGCGATTTGAACGTGAATGGTTCCATCTGGGGCCATTGGTTCTATTATCAAGGTGGGGATTTCGTACTGAACGAGAGTCATCACCAGCCGTGGTGGTATGCCTTTGAGGGAAGTATACTTACAATTATGAACTTGAATCAAACCGATCACGAGAGTTTCTGGCGAACTAATGCGGGTAATTTTACCAGTGATTTCGTTGGTGTTTTTGGCGAACACCCGGCGAATAACGTGGCTTCACACGAGATTTTGGGTACCAGGTACATGTATTACTCGGAAGGTAACAATAACACGAGCGGAATATTCAAGCTAGAGCATTGGTGGGACGGAGAGACCGTCGACACCAAGTATATGAAATATCAATTCCAAGAAAATGCGACATATGCAGTGGATGATGACTGGCTCACCATCCAATACTTCGATACCTTGCTGGAAGCCCAAGGAGATTTCACGCTATTGAACGCAACATATACAAGATGGCCACAATTCCAATGATGACTTATTTCATTATCTTTCTACTTTACAAGTAGAATCCTACTTATTATCAGCCTTCAACAAGCGACACTGCGAAGCATTAGTCTCGCGTGGTTCACACGGTTCAGCCTAATAGGAACGCTGTCGTGATACCAGCATATAAAACGGCGAAAATCACGAAGTATAAATCTTAATTGAGATATCGGCTAGACCGTCGGCGGTGAATGCCCGCGATGATTTCGATGCCATCGCCGAGGAGATATTCAACGACGAGTACCAAGGCCAAGGTGGCCGTGCTCGGTCGCCTGAATCACGGTCGAGATGGCCAGCCTAAAAACGTCCCGGCACAATAAAAATCAAATTATTACTTCCTTATTCAGCGTTAGAGTGAAAAGAAGAGATATTATTGAGGATTATAGGGCCAGCATTCTGAGCGAGCGGGAGCTTGTATTCCTGTACAACGCGGAGACCAATCCATTATGATTCTTCTGGGCAGTGGCTTCAAGTTGATCGAGGAATGAGGACAAGCGGGTAAAGTCAGCGAATTGCTGCACAAAGCCATTTGCAACGATCCTCACGCCGGGAATACCTGGCTGGATATAGGCATATATTCCGCCATACGTGGGCGAGTGTTTGCAAAAACAGACCTCATTTCCGTCCGCTTTTAGCCGCCAGAAACCATACTCCTTTCGCAAGAACTTCCCGAACATGGTTGTCGAGTTGCTCATTTTTTTTCACGCATCCGATGTTTTTGGTAGAGATAGTGATTGCATCCGAGGATACCTTGTATGACGCGCATATTCCAAGGCGGGTGTGATCCGGATGTTACCGGGATCTGTTGCCCGACTTGCACGGATCACGCACGCATCCTGCTCCCAGCAAATTCATCGACGATGCGGGCATGATATCTGGATATTACCCGAGCAATCGTGTTGATGAATGTTACGGGGATGTTTCTACATAACATCGTGGATATATTTAAGCAGTTTCTTGAGAAAGCTCGAATTGGGCAGTCAAATGGCATCCGACAACCCTTGTTTCGAGTGGAAAATAGACTGCTTAGAATTACATTTTTTGGCTTTACGGGGGCGCGTTGTCCGTGTATCACACGATTGTCAGACGAGGATTAAATGATCAATAGATCTTCGTGGCCACTCAGACTGCCGCCATACAGCGCCTCGGTCAAAGATCTATGCTACAAGCGTATGGAGTCTCCTTCCGCTTGAGTTTACCCAAGAGTCGAACTAGGAAGCCTGTGAGGGGAGCAAGCTTCGATGGGGCGATGGGGGCCTCGCTTATGTCTTTCGAGCGCTTTCTTTGCACTTCTGCATGCATTGCATCAACGATGCTAAGGATCTCCTTCTGATCATCGAACATATCATGGATCACGAGGAAGGTGATCTTCCTTCCACTGACCTCGCGATGTTCGATGAACAAGTGATTTGAGGTAAAGACAATGTCGCAGAGGACATTATTTGGGAACAGCTGGTACCCGAACTGATTGATGGCGTGCACGAACGCCGAAATGAGTTCAGAGTTGAGCTCGCAGCGGGCGAAGCGCATGTCATAGACGAGCAGCCCACTCTCGTTATAGATCATGATCGAGGTGATCATAAGTTCACCTCGCCAGTGAGAGTTAAAGAGTTTCTGCTAGCCCTCGCGGCGAATCTCCATGCATATAGCGGGAGTGCTGCTCGGGGCTCGCTATGTCCCACAACCCGTTTCATTCGTCGATGCTGCACGCGAACGGGTTTTCCTTGCGCTTGAGCTTGGCAAAGAGGTTCACGATGAACGTGTCGAGCGGCGCCAGCTTCGCATTGTTCACCGCCTTCGCGGTCACGACGTCCGCGTACTTGGCCTTCACCTCCTCGTACAGCGCATCCACGATCTTCGCTATTTGCTCCTGGTCCTCGTAGAGGTCGTGGATGACGAGGAACGTCACGTTGTGGCCGCCGATGTCGTGTGGCTCGATGAACAAGTGCGTGTTGGAGAACACGATGTCGCACAAGTCGTTGTTGGGGAAAAGCTCGCAGCCAAACTGGTTGATGGCGGTCACGAAGCCCGACACGAGATCAGAGTTGATCTCGCAGCGGTCGAACCGCGCCTCGTAGGCGAGCAGCCCGCTCTCGTTGTAGATCATGATGGAGATTATCATGGCTCCTCCTACCACTACGGGGCATAAAGCCTTTTCCCAACTCGAGGAATAGCAGAACCATCGAGTTTTAAATCAAAGCCCCAGGATGCCCTTAAAAACTGCCTCTAATGGCTCGACGTCATCTTTATATACGTAAGTTTTTCTAACATCATCATGTAAAGTTTACTTTACATCCTCAAAACAAGACCAACAATCAAGGGTGAAAAAAAAAACTCATGAACGCTGAAACAGAAGCAATCAAGGAATCCGGCAAGGCGGATCCCGCCATCGTACCGAAAAGCATCATCAAGTCGTTCTTCATCGGTGGCATGATAGCCTTGTGTTCAGTTACCTGGCTAGGCATCATTCCCGAGCCAG